>JBCDKA010000018.1:0-43919 GCA_038747195.1 Pseudomonadota bacterium | reverse complement strand
TTTCTGCCGCGAGCGGCCGGTTGACCTGATGGTGATGGGGGTCTTTGCCAGAAGCCGGCTAAAAGACTTTCTGATCGGCAGCACGGCGCGGAAGCTGCTGCCCACGCTTTCCTGCGACGTGCTGGCGGTGCCGGCGGGCCGAGCCTAGTGAGAGGAAGTGACCCCCGGTTGGAGGCTTGTTCCGCAGACTAGACGTTAGGCTTCCGTCGACTCGGACACAAAACCCTTCCAGTTGTCCGTGTCGAGAATCTGCGGCGTGTACTTCTCAAACCCCTTCAGCGCGCCGGGCGGCAGGTCGTCAAAGCCGGCGACCTTGCAGCCGAAGCCCCGCGCGATGGTGCCGCCAGCCTGCTCACCCATATTCATGTAGGGCTGCCACTCGTTCTTGTTCTGCAGCTGGGCGTGCACCGGCGCTGAGGCCATGGTGTCGTCCTGCATGTCTGCCAGCGTCGCTGAGTAGGTCATGAAGGAATTGGTGTATCGCGTTTTGCTGGGGTCAACAAAATCCGGCGAGGACTCGATCGACTGCGTGGGCAGGAAGACCCGGTCGCCGATCACCTCCAGCGGTAGAGGATTCGGGTTGTAGCCCATCACAAGATACTTCTCCGGCGTATAGCCTCGCGGGACGGGCCCGAGTCGAAAGTTGCGGATTCGGACCGGTTTTTTTGTCAGCAGATGCGGGTGTTCGGTCAGCGGCTCGTAGCTGTCGATCTCCGAGTAGTAGCCGGCCTCATACTTGGTCATCTGATGCGTGTTGTTGGCCCTTGCCTCCCATTTATCCACCAGCAGATTGTTCATGGTGAACATTGGGATGAAGTTACCGTCGTGCAGGTCAGCATAGATGTTGAGGCGATAAAAGGAGATCACCGTCTCGTTGCCGAGGCTGCCGACCAGCTTCACGTGCGCCCGCAGCGCGTCCACCGGATCTTTGAACTGAGGCGCAAAGGACCGCTGAGCTGCCGCCTGCGTGACCCCGGGCAGGGTGCCAAACATCGCGAGGCCGGCTGCGCCGAGGAGCGCCTGCCGTCGTGTAAGCCCACCACTGTGTTCTGTCATCGCTCCAATCCTGTGCTGCTGAGGGAGGCTGCAGGACGACACTCTTCACAGTCACTGCACCTGTCGCTGACGTTACCACGACTGGAAACCGGGGTGTTACGCCAGTCGATGCAACCAGTTATCGGAAAAGTCGATGGCACGGTTCGCTCCGCGCGCAACGCGGCGTCGTAAGCGCCAGCTCAGGCTGTGGTGCTGTGCTGGTCGGTGACAAACTTCGCGCTGCTCACCGCAGCCCGCACGTTGTCCAGCAGAGTTTGTGCGGCGGGGGTGAGCGGCCGGCTGCCGTCGAGCACCAGGCTGGCTTTGCGCCGAATGGTGGGTCGATCGATCGGCAGGATCGTAAAAGCGTTGTTGATAAACCGGTTGGCTACCAGCGCCGGCGAGGTCATGAGCAAGAGATCGCTTCGTGCCAGGATCTTCATGCCGACCCGGTAGGCATCCGAACCGACAAATTGCTCTGGCGGTGTCAGCCCCTCCTGCACAAAAGCATCGATAATGACGTCCGTGTCGGAGGGTCGAGAATAGGGCACCAGCCAGCCGTAACCCTGCAGATCGGCCAGCGTCAGGCTGGCTTTGCGGGTAAGCGGATGGCCTGGCCTGCACGCGACGATATCTTTGGTGGTATAGATCGGCTCAGCGCGATAGCCCGCGCGCAACGAGTAATCGTTGACGGCAACCGCCACAAAGTCGAAATCGCCCTGATAGAAGCGTTTCAGCAGTAGCTCTGAGTAGCCCTCAACCAGATTGATCCGGAGCTGGGGGCGGGTTTTGTGGAGTTTGATAAGCGCGTCCGCAACAATATCGCCGGCAAACGTCTCACCGATTCCCACGGTGACCGTGCCAACATCCGCCTCAGCGATGGCCGCTACCGCTGCCCGGGCCCGTTCGTCCGCCGCGAGCTGGGAGCGCGCAAACGGCAACAGCGCCTCACCAAACTGGGTCAGGTTGGTGGTGCCTCCGGGCCCGCGGTCGAAGAGCGTGACGTTGAGGTCCTGCTCGAGGCGAGCGATGCTGGCGCTGATGGCCTGCTGCGTGAGTCCGAGGCTGCGCGCGGCACCGGCGAGGGACCCTCGGTCCACAACCGCCAGAAAACGGACTAACTGCTTCAACTCCATAAGGTCTTCACGCGCTTTGTGATCTGATTATGTTTCGATCAAAATACAAATAAATTTTGTGTTTGACAATGAATATACAAAAAAATAACTTCCCCTTTCGATTTTGAGACGGTAGTTTTTTCATGTCACAGGCAACACCCGATGCCATTCGGCCTCGCTTCACCCGAGACGAGAAAGCGAGAAAATCGTTCACCTCTAGTCTCCGCGCACACGTGCTCGGCACTCAGGCGCGACGGATGCGAGAGCACTACGACGAGGTTGTGCAGCCCGCCTTCCAGCGCGCTCACGGCCGCCCGCCCGCGGACGGGCAGGAGGTGCGGTCGGTAATGAAGCGTGAGCGCGACTTCCACTTCTTTTCCAGCGTTCGGAGCTGCGCGCAGGAGATGGTCTTCGCCTCGGTGATTCCTGCCGTGGAACGAGACATGGAGACGCTGGCGGATCGCGCAACCGAGCTGGCCGGTGACCCCAACGGGGTTGGCGGCAGCCTGACGCTGGATTCCAACTTTCAGGTACCGGAGAACGTGACCCGATTGGACATTCATCTCGCGCCCGGCAGTTTCCATGCGGAGTGGGGTGATGACGACGTGTCAGCGGGCGCTATCTACGACAGCGCCACCCGCGTTTTTGCCTTCCGTCAATTCGGCGAGGACATGAACGACATCGGCATGACCATGTCGAATTTTGTGCGTCTGCGTTACCCCGACTTCAAGCCGACCAAGATCCTCGACTGCGGCTGCACCGTGGGTCACAACACGTTGCCGTGGAAGACAACCTTCCCGGACGCCGAAATGCACGCAATCGACGTGGGCCCGGGGCTGCTGCGCTACGCACATGCCCGCGCGCAGGCCCTGGAAATCCCGGTGCACTTCCACCAGATGAGCGCCACCAACATGGCATTCGAGGACAACAGCTTTGACGTGGTGTTCTCCTCGATGTTCCTGCACGAGCTGCCGCTCAAGGACATCAAGGCGTTTTTCGCAGAGGCCCATCGCGTCCTGCGACCGGGTGGACTGCTGATCAACATGGAGCTGCCGCCGAACGCCCGGACCGAGGCCTATCAGAGTTTCCACCTCGATTGGGACACCTATTACAACAACGAGCCGCACTACAAGCCGTTCCGAGACCAGGACTACCAGTCGCTCTGCGTCGGCGCAGGCTTTGACGCAAACGACTGCATTGAAGTCACCCTGCCGAGATACACGTTTATCGGCGAGGAAGAGTTCAGCGAGTCGGTTCACAAACCGGCAGTTTTTGACAACTCAACGGGCCGCATGAATCCGAAAGGCACCCGGTGGTACGGGTTTGGCGCCTTCAAAGCTGGAGAAACCGCATGAAAGACTCAAGCACGCGAATCATTCCCCGCATGGCCAAAGGCCGTAGAAACCGGTTTTTTGCTGCCGAAGGTGTCGACGAACTCCTGAGCATGGTGCTGGAGCTGACCGCTGAGGTCTCCACGCTTCGCGAGCGCCAGTACGCGATGGAGCGCGTCCTGGAACAGCACAACCTGCCGGTGGGGGACGCGGTCGAGTCCTGGGAGCCGACCGAAGGTGACGAGGCTCACCTGGCGGCTGATCGGGAGCGCCTGCTGTCGACGGTGCTGCGCACGCTCGAGGCACAGCCCAAGGATGAGGAGCCGGCTGAGACCGCGGCTCAGGATCAAACGCGCGCCGCCTGAAGCGCGCAGGTCACCAACGACGGTGCGACCCTCGGGGCCCCCGTCGATCGTCCATCGAACCACCCAAGCAGCTGAACCGCTCGCGCTGTCAGCTCGGTCTGACTCGTCCGACTGTGGCGCTTTCCCCGGCCAGCCCGGCCTTTCACGAATGATCTCGCCGCATTCGACCATGCGCAATTTGCAATCTCCCCCGGCCTGATTTGTTTTACGCTGTTCGATCGTGGAGAGCCGGGGCAGCGACCTGCTAGCGCTGCCGAAGCATAAAACCCAAAAAACTGCTCGGGGGTGAACCATGTCCAGCGGACTGAAAAAATGGTGGACGCTGGACGAGGCGGAGGCCTCCGATAGCGCCGATAATCCACATCAACCCCTGAAACCCTCGCAGCGGCGCGCCACGCTGCCGCTGCTGACCCTGGCGTTTGGCTGGGGTTTTCTGGTCACCGGGCTCCTCACCGGTGGCGCTTTGGGTCAAGGCCTGCCGTTCTGGCCGGACCTGATTGTTGCTTCGTTTCTGGGCAACTTCATGAATTTTGTGATCGGGGCACTTGTCGGCTACATCGGCTACAAAACCGCCTGCAACAGCGGCCTGCTTTACCGCTTCACTTACGGCAACATCGGCGCCTATCTGCCGGTGCTGTTCATCGCGCTGCTGACCATCGGGTGGCAGGGGATTGTGGTGGGCGCCTTTGGCTTTGCCTGGGCCCAGTCGTTCGACAGCCCAACGTTTTACGCGGTCGCGCTGTTCGCAGGTTTGCTCTATACCGCCACCACCTGTTTTGGCGTGTCGGCACTGGAAAAGGTCAGCATGCCGTCGGTGTTGGTGCTGGTGGGGGTTGGCGTCTACGCCGCCTGGTTCAACATTGACCAGGTAGGCGGCTGGCCGGAGTTTCTGGCCCTGTCGGAGGAAAAGTCTGCGCAGGAGCCGCTGACCCTCAAAAATGCGATCAATCTGGTGGTTGGATCCTGGATTGTCGGCGCTATCGTGATGGCGGAGTACACCCGCTTCGCGAAGAAGGCCTGGGTCGCCCTGGCCATCCCGTTTATCGTTCTGATCGTCTCCCAGTGGTTCCTGCAGATCATCGGATCCATGGGCGGGATTGTTGCCGGCACCTATGAGTTCACCACCTACATGCTGCAGCAGGGTGCCATCATCGGCGGCCTTGGGCTGATCGCCATGAGCCTGGCGCTGTGGACTACCGGGGACGCGAACCTTTACCTGCCGGCGGTGCAGACGGCCAGCCTGCTGCGCCGCCCGCAGCGGGTGACCACGGTGATCTGCGGGCTTCTGGGCACCGTCCTTGGGCTCGGGATCTATCAGTATTTTCTGGATTGGATCAATCTGCTGGCTGCGCTGGTTCCGCCCCTGATCGGGCCGGTCATTGTCGACTACTATCTGGTCAGCAAGCGGGGCTACAATCCTGACGCCATGCACCGACTGCCCAAGTGGAACCCGGTCGCAATCGTCGCATATGCGGTGGGTGCCGGCACCGCGTTTGCGTCGAGCCAGGGCTTTGAAATCCCCGGACTGGCGTGGGTGATTCCCTCGCTTCTCGGGCTGGTTGTCTCAATGGTCGCCTACGGCGTGCTGTTTCTGCTGGTCCGAATGCTCGGCGGGAAGGTTGGAGTCGCCAGCACCGTTTGACCCACCGGCATATCAACACACCTTAAACTGCTCCGCCGGATTGGAAGCCCGGCAGTGATCGAAAACTCGGCTCGCCGTACCCGGTGACTAGCCGAGTAAGGGAAGTCCACGGTAAACCTGTGCATCACAACGCAATAGGGCGTTGCCATACACCGCGCCCGCAGGAAGTCTTCAGATGGTCATCAGGCCTACACAACCGGTTCTAGGACTAGCCCACGCCGGATTGGCGCGCTCAGGCGGTGCGCGCCCGGACCAGCTGATCCCCGATCGGCAGCTTACGAATGCGCACGCCGCTGGCGGCGTAGATCGCGTTGGTTAATGCCGGTGCAGCGGACGGAATGCCCATCTCACCAACGCCCGTCGGCGTATCGTCGAACGGGACGATGTGGCTCTCAAAATTCACCGGGAAAGTCGCAATTTTCGCGAGCGGGTAGGCGTCAAAATTGGTTTGCTGCACCCGGCCGTCTCGAACCGTAATCTCCAGCCCCAGCGCCGTGCTGATGCCGTCGATGGTGCCGCCCTGCAGCTGGGCTTCCACCGCGCTGGGATGTACCGCCAGGCCGCAGTCGATCGCGGCAACGATTCGCCTTAGCTCCAGGCCGCCGTCGGCGTCGACGCCTACTTCTATGGCGTGGGCGGCATAGCCGCCGAAGGTGAAGTGGGTTGCAATGCCGACCCCCAGGCCTGCCGGGCGGGATTGGCCATAGCCGATGCGGTCGGCGACAAATCGAGTCAGCTTAGCCAGCCGGGCTGGGTTGAACCGGGGGCCGCCGTGGTTGCTGTATGGACGCTCGCCGCCTTGCTCCAGCAATGCCAGGCGCAGGGCCAAAGGATCCTGACCGGACTCGTGGGCCAGCTCGTCGATGAAGCTCTGAATCACAAACGCGTTAGCGGTGTGGGCCGGGGCTCGCCAGGAGCCGCGCGGCAGGCCGATGGCGTGATGAAAGTACTCAAGACGGAGGTTCTCGACCGCTGCGCGCGGAAAGTCGTCGACATAGAGCTCGGCCTGCCAGAGATTTTCGTCCGGCATGTTGGGTCGCCGGTAGTATTTGCTGGCACTCGCCAGTCGCTGACTCCAGGCGGTGACGCTACCGGCCTTATCCAGGCCGGCGGTGAGCTCGTGAAGCCCAGCGGGCCGATAGAAGTCGTTTTGCATGTCGTCTTCGCGGGACCACTGAAGCTTAATGGGCCAGCCGGTTTGCTGAGAGATCATGGCGGCTTCGCTGACATAATCGTTGCTGAGGCGCCGTCCGAAGCCGCCGCCCGAGCGGCTGATTTCCACGTGGATGTTTTCGCGGGGCAGCCCGGTCACCGCCGCTGCCGCGCGCGACGCACCGGCCGGGGACTGTGTCGGGGCGACAACCTCACATCGATGCTCCGTGACGTGGGCAAAACAGTTTTGCGGCTCAAGCGGAGCGTGCGAAACGAACGGCACCTCGTAACGGCGAGTCAGTACCGTGCTCGCGCTCTTCATCGCTGTATCGAAATCGCCGTCGTCCAGCACAACCTGCCCCTGGCCCTTGAGCGCCTCGCGGTTTTGTGCCCAAAAAGCATCGGTGCTGTCGGTGGCGTTGGGCCCCTCATCCCAATCGATCCGCAGCGCCTCGCGACCCTGCATCGCGGCCCAGGTGGACTCCGCCACCACCGCCACGCCGCTGGCCAGAATGTTGTAGGGCTCCCCGACCTGCGGTCCCTCCAGCTGAACCACCTTAAGCACACCTGGCGTTTTCAGCGCCTCAGCCGCGTCGACCTTTTTCACGCGCCCGTTGAGGGTCGGCGATCGGGCGACAACCGCATAGCGCATGTCCGGCCGCTGCGTGTCGATGCCGTAGCGGGCCTTGCCGGTGATGATGTCGAGCGTTCCCACATTGGGCTGCCGCCGGCCCACAATCCGATAGGCTGCTTTGGCCTTCAGCGGCACGTCTTCGCTGGGTAGCGTCAAAGCTGACGCATCCGCGACCAGCTCGCCGTAGGGCAGAGTGACCCCTTGGTCGGCACATACGACGACACCGGGTTCGGTGTGACAGGCCTCGGGCTCAACGTTAAGGCGACGAGCGGCGGCCCGGATCAGAAGCTGCCGCGCCTGCGCGCCCACCTGGCGCATAAAATCGAAGTTGCTCGTGAGACCGGTGCTGCCGCCCACGCCCTGACCGCCGTATTTCCAGGTATAGCCGTCCTCGGTCTTGACGATGCCCAGGGGCATCGAGGTAACCGACACGTTTTCCCAGGCAACGTCCAGCTCCTCGGCGACCAGCATCGGCAGCGCGGTGCGCACGCCCTGGCCGATTTCTGGCTGATTGCTGCCGATGACCACCTGACCGTCGGGATTGATGGTGATGAAAAAACCGATTTGCCGTGTGGCGTCTGCCCCGATTTCGGAGGCCTGAAGCTGAGTCCGTCCCAGCGGCACCCCGACCAGCAGCGCGCCGGTTGTGCAAAGGCCGCTGATCAGAAACTTCCGGCGGCCGGCGTTTGCCGGTGTGCGGGTTGCGGCACGGACACTCATGCCGACTCATCCAGCAGCTCGGCCGCCCGGTGGATCGCAGCCCTGATACGCACATAGGTGCCGCAACGGCAGAGGTTGCTGTGCTGCGCGTCGATATCCGCATCGCTGGGTTTTGGAACGCGACTCAGAAAATCGACGGTGGCCATGATCTGACCAGCCTGGCAGTACCCACACTGGGGCACGTCCAGCTCGAGCCACGCCTGCTGCACCGGATGCAGATCATCCTCGGGCCCAGCGAGGCCCTCGATGGTGCGGATATCGCGACCAGCCGCGGCGCTTGCCGGCAGCATGCAGGAACGTTGCGCCCGACCGTCCACGTGGACGGTACACGCACCGCATTGGCCGATGCCGCAGCCGTATTTGGTGCCGGTGAGTTTGAGCTCGTCGCGAAGGACCCAGAGCAGAGGGGTGTTGGTGTCGCCGGAAAAGTTGACGGCCTGCCCGTTAACCTGGAACTCGATCATGGTCGTGCCCGCTGCTGCCCGAGATCCCTTAGCCTAACGGCTGGTGCCCGCAAGGAACCAGGGCGCTGGCCACGGTCCGTCGCGGAGTCTGCTCAATCCGGCGAATTTGACGGGCCGGGCGCCAAAAAGAGTAGCCTCAGGCGGCGAGCACAATACCGCCCGTGACGTTGAGCACCGTCCCAGTCATGTATGCCGACTCCGGTCCACAGAGAAAGCGGATCGGATGAGCGACGTCCTCAGCGGAACCCAGGCGTCGCAGGGGAATATCTTCCAGTTCGGGTTTGTCGAAATCTTCGGTCATCGGGGTGTCGATGATGCCGGGCGCCACCGCGTTGCATCGAATGCCCAGCGGGCCGCCGTTGCGGGCCAAGTGTCGGGTCATCCCGATGAGCGCGCCCTTGGAGGCGCTGTATTCGCTTCCCACGATCACGCCGCCTCGGTAGAACGCCATGGAGCTTACCAGCACGATGCTGCCGAAGCCGGCCTCGCTCATGGCCGGCCAGGCGGCGGCCACGCAGTTCTGGGTGCCGTCGACGTTGACGTCCAGCACGTGGCGCCACTGGTCCCAGTCGCCCGCAACGCTGCCGGCAGGGCAGACGCCGGCGTTGCAGACCAGATAGTCAAGCTGGCCGCAGCGCTCGAGGATCTCGCTGGTCAGGTCAGCACAGCCGGCGCGGTCGCGAATATCGAGTGAATGTGATGACGCCTTTCCACCGGCCCGGGAGATTTCGTCCGCTACGGGCGCGCAGTCGCCGACGTCGCTGAGAAAGACCTGCGCGCCATCGCGCGCCAGCACGCTCGCCGTTGCCGCGCCGATACCCCGGGCGGCGCCTGTCACCAGCGCCACCTTTCCCGCTAGAACTTGTTCCGACTTCACCGCGACTCCCCAGGCTGGTTTTTCATCGGGACGAGCATATACCATCAGGCTTTGGGTCCGTGGAATCCGGCTGCTGATGTCTGAACTCTCCGAACGGCTGGAAAAGATTCGCCAGCAACGCGGTTACCTGTTGCCGCATCATGGCCTGATGGCTACGGCCATGCCGGAGGTGCTGGACGCCTACGATCAGCTCTATGGTCAGCTGGCGTTTAATTCCCGTCGTTTAAGCGAGCACGATCACGAGCTCATCTGGCTGGCTATCCTGGTCGCCAGAAGCGAGGGGCTGGCCACCCACCACGTGAATCGTTTCCTGGAAGCCGGCGGCACCAGCGAGGAGATCGCCGACCTCCTGGCCGTCACGGCGGTCGCCAGCGGCTGCCGGGGCTGGCAGTTTGCGCAGCGCGCTTGGGAGCCGCACGTCTCGGGTTTGCGGGCGGAACGGGCGTTTGGGGAGGCCTTTCGCCGGGCCGCCGGCGATCTGATCGTCGAGCAGGCTCACCTGGCGATGGTTTCAGCGTTAACGTGTCTCGCCAACTTCGACGGTCTGCGGTGGGCGCTACGCGCCGCCTATGCAGACGATGTTAATGAGCAGCACCTGGCCCATGCGCTGGCCCTGACGATGTTCCCTGGGAGCGTGCCCAACTTTGCTCAGGCCGCCCGGGTTTGGCAGGAGCTCATCACCCAGGGCGAGGTCTCAGCCTCCGAGCCTTTTCGCGTTTGGGCCAAGCTGGAGGGTCAGGGCGGCTTTGACGAGGCCAGTGGAAAAACCGCCGGTTAGTGGAAGCCGGCGGGCTTTGCCGGCAGGGCTCTCGTCTGCGCAAACGTGTGCCGAGGGACGCGGGTCATAGAAATCGTTAGCTCGAGCGCCCGTTTTTTTCGGCAGGCTCCGAGCGCGCCTGCATTCAGCGTGACGAACCGACGGCCGAATCATGAAATCAACGGCGCGTTGACAAGTAAATGAAAATCATTATCGTTTATTGCTCGTCGAGATGAAGATTTATCCCATGGAGTCACAGCCCCGCTTTCGAACTGCCTTTCTCCTCGTGCTCATCGCCGCACTAGCGGGTTGCGCCGCCGGAACGGCGGTCGTTGAGCCGGCTGCGCAGACGCCCGAACCCGCCGCCCAGGCGGCGACGCCCGAGCCCTTTCTGATACCAAACCCCCGCTACCCCGCTATCGCTGAGGCCAACGGCACAAAGGCGAAAGACCGAGCGGCCATTCTGGCGATGCAGGGGGACTACGGCGTCAAGTTCCATTTTCAGGAGACCGTTGCGCTGGAGGCAGGCTACGAGCTGGAAGCGGACAAAAATACGGGCGCCAACGAAACGGTCCTGGTGGTGGTCGACGAGCCGGACCATATCGTCCTTCAGCACATCCTGGTTACCGATGGTGGGTATGTGATCAAACACTGGCGCCAGGACTGGACGTGGCAGGCAGCCGAGCGCTTCGAGTTTGTGTCCGACCAGACGTGGGCACGGCGGCCGCTGCCGCAGGAACAAACCAGCAACGCGTGGACGCAATGCGTCTACGAGGTTTCTGACGCACCCCGCTATTGCGGCACCGGCCGGTGGGACCACCGTTACCGCGTCTCAACCTGGACGAGTGATCAGACTTCGCGACCGCTGCCGCGACGCGAATACACCAAGCGCGACGACTACAACGTGCTGCAGGCGATTAATCGGCATACGGTGACGCCCAACGGCTGGACTCACGAGCAGGACAACACAAAAACCGTCCGCGATGGAGAGACGGTTGAGCGGATGCTGGTTCGCGAGCACGGATTTAATGATTACCGGTCTCTCAGCGGTTTTGACTTCTCGCCGGCGCATACCTACTGGTCCAGAACCCATGAATACTGGTCTCGCGTGAGAGCCGCCTGGGACGTTCGCCTGAACGCTGATGCGCCTCTGGTTATAAACACTAAGGTGGACGGCATGCCGATCATCCAGGCCACCTTCGGCCACGCGGAAAAGGTGGAGGATATGTCTGTGGCGGAACAGCTAACAGCCATCGAGTCTGTCCTGAACGAGTGGGTTGAACCAGCCGTTGACGCTTCGCATCCCCTGGCTGAGGTCTCCCCTTAGGCCCAGCCAAGCTGTCCCCGCGGCCGGCGACCCTGGCCGGCCGCGGGTGTCGGTGGCAAACCTGCGGGACTGATTGGTCTGCGCAGCACTCCGCTCGGTACTGCGGTTCCTTAATTTCAGATCGTTGGATACGGCTGCGAGGAGCATGCAGGAATCGAGAGCCCCGCGAATTCGATCGCCCGCTGACGCTACCTTTCATGTAGCGAGAAACAGCGGCCAACACTCACGCCGGCCGCTGCCGTGCCCGGTAAAACTCAGAACGCGTACTGGTAGCCCAGCGTGGCGGTCCACTCGGTTTCCAGCTGCGGCCCGTCGAGATCCTGGTCCAGCGGGACCAGCCACTCCAGCGACAGCCGGTGACCGCGCCAGTCGCCCTGGCCGGCCCAGTTCAGGCCCAGGCCAAGGTCGATACGTCGGCCTGCCTGGCGATCTGGGTCGGCGGTCTGCACAGGGGCGATGATTCGCTGATCCCGGTCGTCCACGTCACCTTGCATGCGCCAGCTAAGCCGGCTTGACAGGCTCAGTTGCCTGTTTGCCTGCCAGGCCAGCCAGCCGGTCGCCGTGTGCTCATCGCCAAAGCGATAGCTGTCGTCGTTGTCCTCGATGCGCAGCACGCTGGTCCACTGGCCGCCAAACGAGTAGCGGTCACGAAACTCCACGTGGGTCATGCCGAGGATGGGGTCGTAACTGCCGGAGCCCAGCTGCATGGGGTAGGGCAGGCGCAGCGTTGGCCGCATGCCGGTCGGCGCCAGCACGTCGTCCTGCTCTTCGGTCGAGCCGGTTGGCAGCGACAGCCCCACCGTGGCGTGGGTGGTGCTGCTCTCAGTCTGGCGAAGGCCGATCAAAGCGGACACGCGGGTATCCCCCAGCCCGCTGCTGCGGGTGGTGAAGTTCCCCAGGCGGTCGGTACCGCGGGGTCCGCGGAAGGTGATGTGCTGCATGTCTTTCTCGATGTACTGGCCCATCACCATCAGCGTGACCCGGTCGGTCGGGGCATACATGAAGCCGACCATGTGCATATCCATGGTCATTTCGGTGGGAACCACGCGCAGCGTAGGTGGCTGACCGGGCGCGCCGAAGAACGGGTTCACGGCGGTTGTGGCGATTTCTTCTGGCGACAGGCTGTCGCCGTCGTCGGACAGGTCGTCCATCGACATCTGCATATAGCGGTAGCTGAACATCCACTCACCTTTCTTGTGCAGATGGTCTCCCATAACGCCGATCGGCGCGTGGGAGTCGGGTCTGACGTTGTCGTCGTGGTCAGCGAGTGCGGTTCCCGTGATGCTGACGCACAGCAAGGTGAGCCGGCTCAAGAAGTGGCTGGTATTCATGTTTTTTCCTTCTCAATGAAACAACAGGACACGCCGCGTGGTGCGGACGCATTCCTTCAAAAAAATGGGTTTTTGGTCGTTTCAGGAAGGTTGCGGTGGTCCGCGGATGGGCGGGCGAGTACGAGGACGCTGCCCGTCAAACCGAATGGCAAGCGGCCGATGAGCGGCCGGTATCGCAAGCGCCAGCGATGCCGGGGTTGGGTCATCGGCTGCGGTCGGCTGGTCCAGGCCGCCGCCAAGCGGGCAGAAGTCGCTGGAGTCGAGAGCCGTAGCCGGGTGTTTATCATCGTTGGCAGGGGAGGTATCGGGGGCGTGCGTGTGGGCATGCTGATGATGCGCGCTCTCATGTGACCCGTGCTCGGAGGTTGTCCCCTGGTGCAGTACCCCCTCTGGCAGCCCCTGATGGCAGACCGTAACGAGCCAGCCGCCCTCGATGGCGGCCGGCATAAAGCCGGCGGCGAACAGCAGCCGGAGCGTCAGCGATAGCAGGGCGGCTTGCTGAAGCCAGCGTTTCATGCGCTAGAAACCATCTCCGGCTGGCAGATCGGCCATCCTCACCAGCCGACTGTCCTTGACCGCTGCCTGACGATGTTTGACCGCAACCCGATAGGCCGGGTCGGTGACCATTTCCAGAAATGCCCCGGCGGTTGGATAGCGAGCGATAAAAGCCAGGTCCCAATGCTCGTCGCTCGGGCCGATCAGCGTCCCCTGCGGAACGCCCCGCCAGATGATTTCACCGCCAACCCGGCGAAAAATTGGGCCGCTCTCACGCCCGTAGCTGGCGTAAGCCTCGGCGCCGGTCGCCTGCCGGCCATCGTCGTAGCGCGCCTGCTCATGGAGAGCAATCAGGTTGAGCATCATGACCGGTGCATCGCGCGGAAGCGCCTTGAATTGCTCGAACTGCCCGCGCTGAGGGTCGACATGTTCTGACACCAAAAACCTCGTTTGCATTGCGCACTCTCTGGCCGTGAAGTATGAACCGAGCGCGTCTGAGCAAGCAACACGCATCGTCGCATGGCTCTTGTCGAATAGCATTGGTAATCGATCTGTCTGGCGTCGCGCCGGGCAGCGCACAAACCCGCTGTAGCGATTTTGGGTCACAAGAGGCGATACTGCCCGGCTGGGTGCAGTTGAAGTATTTCCTGCGAGTTATTATCTTTTTGGCGTCTCGGTGTAGCCCCCTTGGGCTAACAAGTCGCCGGAGATCCTGAACACATGGACTTTCCCAAGACGCCAGCAGTGGCGACATTCGATCGAACGCTAGCGACGCTCAAGCGCGGCGACCGTGCCGTTATCGACGCCATTGACGACGCTGACCCCATCGTGCAGCGGCTGATGACGCTCGGGCTGGTGGAAGGGGTGGTTGTCGAGCGCGGCCACAGCGCCATCGGTGGCGACCCGACAGAATTTCGAGTCCACGGGCTGGGTATTTCACTGCGACGGGAGCAGGCTCGCTGTTTCTCGGTCACGGACGCCTGACGCAACTTCCAAGACCTTGAGCGCCACCAGCCAAACGATCCGCATTTCGGCGGACAACATCCCGGTTCGCCGCCGCGGCCAAACCACCATTGCGCTGGTGGGTACACCCAACGCCGGCAAAAGCACGCTGTTCAACCGTTTGACCGGCCTCCAGCAGAGAGTGGGCAATTTCCCGGGCGTCACGGTCGAACGCCACGTGGGCAATCTCCAGGTTGAGCAGCAGCGGCTGGAGCTGATCGATCTACCGGGGCTCCATAGCCTCAGCGGATTTTCCCAGGAAGAGCGAACCACGGCCGACGTGCTGTTTGGCCGGCAGTCTGGCGAGCGGGCGCCCGACGCGGTGCTCGCCGTCATCGACGCAACCAATCTCTATCAGGGACTCTACCTGCTGCAGCAGCTGCTGGAGCTGGGCCTCCCGCTGGTGGTGGCGCTCACGATGAGCGACGCGGCCGAGCGGTCGCGGATTGCCATTGACCGCGACAAACTCAGTGAGCTGCTCGGCGGTGTGGCGCTTCACCCCGTTGTGGCAACGAGCGGCGCCGGCATAACGGGGCTTCGCGCGGCGCTTGCGACGGTGGCCGAGCAAGAGCCGGTGGCGTTTCAGCCGGTCTGGCCGGAGCTGTTCGAAGAGGCGCGTCGGAGGGCCGGTGAGGACGTCGGCTCGCTCAAGCTGGCCGCCGTCGCTCGAGATCTGATTGACGCGGCGGCCATTCAGCCGAGCCAGGCCGCCGATCGGACGCCGGAGTTAATAGATGCCAGTAGTTTGGCCTTATTCAATGACGGGCCCGCGCTCGCGCAGGAGGCTCGGATTCGCTACGGCTGGGTCCGGAACGTGCTTGATGAGGTTCAAAGTCGGGGCAGTGGGGTCGCCGGCCTGGGCGCGCGCGTCAGCGAGTTTTTTAATCGCCCGGTGCCCGGGACCCTCGGACTGTTCCTGGTCATGGCAATCGTTTTCCAGGCGGTTTTTGCCTGGGCCGCGCCGCTCATGGATCTGATCGACGGTGCCACCTCAAAGTTAAGCGCCTGGGTCCTGGGTGTGGTCGGTGACGGGGCGCTCGGGAGCCTCTTGGCCGACGGGATTATTGCCGGGGTTGGCAGCGTGGTTATTTTCCTCCCGCAGATTGTCATTCTCTTCCTGTTTATCCTGCTGCTGGAAGATTGCGGCTATTTAGCTCGCGCCGCTTACCTGCTGGACCGCGTCATGCGCTCGGTGGGCCTGTCGGGCCAGTCCATCATTCCCATGATCTCCAGCTTTGCCTGCGCGGTGCCGGGGATTATGGCGACCCGTGTGATTCCGTCTCGGCGCGATCGGATCGCCACAATTCTCGCGGCGCCGTTTATGACGTGCTCCGCACGCCTGCCGGTCTACGCGCTGCTGATCGCCGCGTTTGTGCCGGCTACGCCGATCGGTTTCCTCAATCTGCAGGGACTGGTGCTGCTGGGTCTTTACCTGTTTGGGATCATCATGGGGGTGGCAACAGCGCTGATGATGAGGCGCACCGCGCTGCGAGGCGCCAACGCCACCTTTGCGCTCATGCTGCCGGAGTTTCGCGTCCCCAATCCCCGGACCGTGCTGATCCTGCTGCTCGGACGGGTGAAGGTCTTTTTGAAGCGTGCGGGAACCCTGATTTTTTCGGTGACGGTGATCGTCTGGGCCCTGCTGTACTTTCCCCGCTACGACGTTGACAGCGACGT
The DNA here is from genome assembly GCA_038747195.1 of Pseudomonadota bacterium. Taxonomy (GTDB): domain Bacteria; phylum Pseudomonadota; class Gammaproteobacteria; order Xanthomonadales; family SZUA-38; genus JANQOZ01. The sequence goes on along the minus strand of JBCDKA010000018.1, from coordinate 27,995 downwards.
TGAGCCCCGGCAGCGCGCCCTTTCGTCCGAACTTTTCGAGGCTGAGCGTGCCGAGGGGATTGAGGCGAACGATAACCTTGATGCGGCTCGGCAGATGGAGCAAAGCTGGCTTGGGCGAGCTGGGCGGGCCGTGGAACCGGCCTTTGCGCCGCTCGGCTGGGATTGGCGGATCACCTCGGCGGTGATCGCCAGCTTTCCCGCCCGGGAGGTGGTGGTGGCGGTGCTCGGCACCATCTACGCGGTGGGGGATGAGGCTGAACAGGCCACGCTGGCCGACCGCCTGCGTCGAGCGACCCGGGCTGACGGAAGCCCGCTGTTCACGCTGCCGGTGGTCATCGGCCTGCTGGTTTTCATGGCGCTGTGCCTGCAGTGTGCTGCGACCCTGGCGGTGATACGTCGGGAAACCAACTCCTGGCGCTGGCCGATCTTTGCCTGGTGCTACATGACCGGCCTCGGCTATGTCGCCGCACTACTCATTTATCAGGTTGGCAGCCGGCTCACCTGACGCAGACGACCGGTGAGCCAGCCGGTATTGGTGGCGCCCGCTGCCGAGAGTCGTCATGATATCGGCCAAAATTCTGATAATTTTTGAGGGGATCGAATCATGACTTCACGAAGAGCCTTTCTCGGTCAAAGTGTCGCGGGCGTTTTGGGCACAAGCCTCTTTTCAGGAGCAGGTGCCGTGGGACGGGCCGCACAGCCCCTGGATATCCTCGTGCTCGGCGGAACCGGCTTTATCGGGCCTCATGAGGTCAATCGAATGCTCGATCGTGGGCACAAGGTCACCCTCTTCAACCGAGGCCGCCGGCAGGGGCAGTTCGGCGGGCGGGTTGAAGAGCTGACCGGCGATCGCGACGCCAAGGTTGGCGACGGGCTTAAAGCACTTGAAGGCAGCCGGCGCTGGGACGTGGTGGTCGACAATTCAGGCTACGTGCCGCGCCACGTGCGCGACAGCGCCAAACTCCTCCGCGACCGCTGCGACCAGTATCTCTATATCTCAACCGTTGCGGTCTATGACACCGACGGGGAACCGGGGGAATCCCGGGTGCTGTCCAATCAAAGCCCACTTTGGTCGGATGTACCGGATACCGAGGAGGTCAACGGCGATACCTACGGTCCGCTCAAAGCTGAATGTGATCGCGTGGTGCTGGACGTTGCCGGTGACAAGGCGACGCTGGTTCGGCCAACGTACGTTGTCGGGCCCGGCGACACCACCGACCGCTTTACCTACTGGGTCGACCGCATCAATCGCGGCGGGGACGTATTGGCGCCGGCCGGTCCGGGGTACGAGGCACAGTGGATTGACGTCCGGGACCTCACCTCCTTCATCGTTGAGCTCGCTGAGAGTCGAACCTTTGGAACGTTCAACACGGCAGGCCCGCGCTCCGAGGTTACCAACGAAGGGTTGATGTGGGGTCTGCGGGCCATGTCCTCGGCGCCGGTGCAATTTCACTGGCCCAGCGCTGAGCTGCTCGAGTCGATGTCCTTGCAGCTACCCATGATGGCAGCCCGCGACTGGTCGCGACATATCGATTCGTCTGCGGCACTCGATGCTGGTCTGGGCATGCGCTCGCTCGCCGAAACGGCGGGTGATCTGCAGGCCTGGTGGAGCGCCCAGCCCGCCGACCGGAAGGCTGCGGCACGGCGCTGGCCGACCGCGGATCAGGAGAAAGAGGCCATCAGCCGCATCACCGGCTAGATCGGCGATTCCCGAAGCCCCGCTCGCTCGTCGCCGGCGGGTCGTTCCAGGCGGCTCCCAGCGCCGGGTCCTGGACGGGCAGCCGCCGGAGCCTGGCAGCTTGAAACAACACCGGCGTCGATCGTTGATGGGTCCACCAGCTATCCAGCTCTGCGGCCGTCATGGGGCTTGCCAGATGAAACCCCTGGCCGAACCGGCAGCCACGGCTGACCAGCTGGTCCTGGATCCGCTGATCCTCGATACCTTCGGCAACCACCCGGGCATCAAAACACCGCCCGAGACTGATCACCGAATCCACCACGCTGCTGTCGCCCTGGTCCGCCGCCGCTTTAACAAACGGTCGGTCGATTTTCAGCTCGCTGATCGGAAGGTCCCGCAGGAGCTTCAGCGAAGAAAAGCCGCTGCCAAAGTCATCAATCGAAATGGCAAAGCCCAGCGCCGCAATCGTTTTCATTATGTCGCTGGCGCCGTGGGGGTCGGGTAGTAGGGCATCCTCCGTGATTTCAAGACAAAGCTGTCCCGCGTTCGTCTGCTGATCTGCCAGCCAATCGCATACCTGGCGAGCCGCGGCCGGCTGCTGCAGCAGCGACGCGGACAGGTTGACGGAAAGCTCGGCGGGCCGTCCCGCGTCAGCCCACGCTGACGCCTGCCGTAACGCCAGGTCGAGAGTTTTTTGCGTCAGGTTGACCAGCGCTGTCGCTGACCGCTGCGCAGCCGGCAGGATTTCTTTGGGCGCCACCAGGCCGAGCGTCGGATGCTGCCAGCGCAACAGGGCTTCCACGCCAACCGTTTGGCCTGACTCGAGGCAGAGTTTGGGCTGATAGACCAAAAACAGCTGATCCTCAGCCTTGAGGGCTCCGTCCAAGTGATCCAGCACGGCGGTCTGCCGGAAGTCTTCGGACGCTTTTCCGGGGCCGCAGACCAGCTCCTGAGCACGATCGCGTTTCGCTTCATACATGGCCAGGTCGGCCGTCTGAAGGAGCTCCGCGGGACTGGTCCCGTGGCGCGGGTAGATGGCTGCACCAACCGCTATCCCGACGCGATGGGCGTTGCCGTCGATAATCAAATCGCCAGCGAACGCGCGACGAATTTTTTCCGCCACGCTCTGGCAGCCGCTGAAGCTGCCGGTTTTTGGCAGCAGCGCCGCAAACTCATCCCCGCCAAGTCGCGCCACGGAGTCCGACTCGCGCATGGCGCCTTTGAGTCGTTTCGCCGTCTCGACCAGGAGCTCGTCCCCGACCTGATGGCCAAAACTGTCGTTGATCTGCTTGAAGCCATTGAGGTCCATCATCAGGACCGCAAACTCCTCGCCGTCCCGGCTTGCGTGCCGAAACTGCTGCTCGAGCCGATCCATATAAAGCTGTCGGTTTGGGAGGCCGGTCAAGCTGTCGTAAAAGCTCATGCGGTGCAGCTGCTTGTCCCGCTGCGCCAGCTGCTGGGAAAGACTGGCCTTTTCCATGGCCCCCTCGATCGCCCGACGCAGCGCAACCGGCGTTAGTTCGGCTTTCGGCAGGTACTCTTGCGCACCTCGCTGAATGGCTTCTGCCGCGATCCGTTCATCACCGCGCCCAGTGAGCAACACGATTCCGGCCCGCTCTTCGCAGCTCTCGCTGAATAAAGACTGAAACAGCTCGAAAGACTCACCGCCAGGCAGGCGAAAATCCATCAGCACGCAGCTGTACTCACCCGACCTCGCGAGCCGCTCAACTTCCTCAATCTCAAAGGTTTCTTTCACCTCCACCGTCAGGCCGGATTTCTTCAGGCAACGGCTGATAATTCGCCGATCGACGCTGTCGTCGTCCACCAGCAGGACGCGAAGCGGCTGCCCTGCATCAGCGTTGAGCGTCAGGTCGTTCATCGTGGACCTGCCGCGTCAAGCAGAGCCTGCCTTTCCAGCGGTTGATCGGTGAAACGAACGGTTTCGAGGTACTGCCCGATCAGATTAATGACGTCGAGAAACTGATCGGCGCCATCGGACTTCAACAGGTAGCCAGCGATATGCTGGCTGTAGGCAGCAAACTTGTCGCGCTCCGCTTCGGAGGTGGTCAGCACAAACACGGTGATGCCGGCCAAGCTCGCGTCCCGGCGAATTTCACCCAAGAATTCAAGGCCGTTCATCCGGGGCATGTTGATATCCAGCAGGACGATAAAAGGCCACTCGGGCGAGTGTCTGCCGCGGAGAATTTCGAGTGCCTCAAGCCCGTCTTTTGCCCTGACGATGGGGCTGGCAATACCGCACTTACGAAAGCTTCGCTCGATCACTCGAACGTCGATATCGTCATCTTCGACCAGCAGGATGCTGACGTCTTTGGAATTTCGATACATCGCGCTGGCGTTCCGTCTCAGGCGGCCTGCCGCTGGTCGACCGGACACGCCCAGCAGATCTGAAAGCTGGCACCGCGGCCGCTGCGTTCGAGCAGTTCGATGGTGCCGCCGACCGATTCCAGCGCTTTGCGGACCAGCGCGAGACCCATCCCGCTCCCCTCTACCTCGTCTCGGGGGCGCAGCGTCTGAAACATCTCGAAGATCTTGTGACGGAATTCGTAGGGAATACCCGGCCCGTCATCGGTGTAGGTGAGCGTATCGAATCGCGTGCCGAGCGCGTAGTCAATCCGGATGTGAACCTGATCGCGGTCATGATGTTTGACCGTATTGCCGATGAGGTTGCGGAAGACAACGTCAGCGACGGCTCGTGGGGCATAAATCGATCCCATCGGGCGGGCGAAATCGACGGTAATTTGGCCATCGAGCCCCTGTAGATCGACGATATCCCGCACCACCCGGGTGACGTCGAGCTCCTGCGTCTCGGTTTCACCGGTACCGATCCGCGAGTAGTCCAGCAGGCCTGAAAGCAGGCGATCCATCCGACCGACCCGGCCTTTGAGGAGTTCCAGATCGGCCCGGCTTTCCGCGGGCAGGGCGTCAGCGGCATCCTCAATCACGATGTCCGCGAGCTGATCGATGGCCCTGAGCGGCGCCTTGAGGTCGTGGGAAGCCACGTAGGCAAATTTCTCCAACTCCTGGTTGGATCGCTCCAGGGCCAGCGTTCGGCGTCGAGACTCGGCGTTCATGCTGATCGCCATCTCCCGGGCTCGTCGATTCGATCGTGCCATTAGCAAAAACAGCGTCAGCAGCAGCAGGTCGATCCCGATGCCGCCGAAAAGAATAATGAATGGTTCCGCGGTTTGATGGTTGGCGATCAGTTCAGGCGTGGCCATCAGGTCGAACGTCCAGGTGCGCCCATAGATGGGAAGCTGGGCGCTTTGCACCAGGTTAGGGTTGGTGGGTACGGTCTTTTCGCTGAAGGCCTCGTCATAGAGGACCTGCTCTCCATCCCGCACCCGCAGTGAGACCAGCCGCTGGGCCTGCCCTAACGTTCCCGCCATGAGATTCTCGACAACGAACGGGGCGTAGACCAGGCCCAGAAAGCGCTCCGTGCGCGGCAGCGTGGCGGCCTCCGGGGAATCGTCGTAGTAAGGCACAAAAAAGAGAAAGCCCGGTGTTTTTCCAGAGTCCTGGACCAGGACAATCGGGCCGGTGATCTGCGCGGCGCCGCTGCGGCGCGCCCGTTTAGCGCCGTCGTAGCGAGTGCTCTCGTGCGCCATGTCCAGGCCGACCGCCTCGTTGTTGGCTGCCAGAGGCTCGACGTAAACAATCGGCAGTAGCTCGTTGTGCTGATGACTTGGGTAGACGCGAAAGTCGGGTCTAGTCACCCGCTGCTGAGCCAGGAAAGCCGGCAGCGCTTCGCGGTCGACCTGCATGATTACGCCAATACCGTTGATGCCCGGGTATTGCTCTTCGATTCTGAGATAACGTTGAAAAACGCGCCACCCGCGCTCCGTGACGGTGCCGCCGTTGGCCTGAATGGCCGAGACGCCGCCCGACAGGCCGAGCTCGTACTTGCGCATGCGTTCGGATACCAGCTCTAGTATCAGATCGCTCTGGCGCTGGAAGTCGTCGGCGATACGGTCGTCGACATGCGTCTGGCTGAGATGGGCTGCGCCGACGGCGACCAGCAGCGACATCGCAAGGACCAGCCAGTGGAACCAGTGCAGCGTCGCGCGAATGGAGCGCGACTCAAGCTCCAGCGGGGGCGCGTCCACTGGCTCTTGTCCATCTTGTTGCTGGCCGACTAGCATTCGCGTCTCAAGACGAGCTGAGCATCGAGCGTGGGTTTGTACCGCTTGCCTCGCGGACCAGCGGCTGGCGCTGAGTCATGACTCGACCCTGGTGACTACAATAGCTAGCTTATCGGTCTGGCTCGACAGACCTTTAGCAGGAAAACGGCGGTTTAATCAGCCGCCCGTGCCGGCTTCGCGGACCCGTCCGCCGGCCTGGGCCGCTGAGTCGGGCACGGTGCCCAGCAGCTCGCTGGCTGGCCCCGGTTTGCCAATCCAATAGCCCTGACCCCGCTCGCAGCCCAGGGCGACCAGCGTGTCGAACGCATCCCGCTGTTCAATCCCCTCGGCCACAACCTCGAGTCCGAGCTTGTGGGCCAGGTCGATCACCGTGCGCACGATCTTGCGATTGCTGGAGTCGCTGGACATCGTCATGACAAACGATCGGTCGATTTTGAGCTCATGCAGCGGGAAGCGGCTGAGATAGGACATTGACGAATAGCCCGTTCCAAAGTCGTCGATCGATAGCCGCACGCCGAGCTGCTGCAGCGACCTGAGCGTCTCCAGCCCCAGGTCGGGGTTGGCCATCAGAGCGCTCTCCGTGACCTCCAGCACCAGGCACTCGGGCGGCACGCGCCAGATGCCGAGGCACGCCTGAACCTGCGGCACCAGCTCCTGGTCGTGAAGCACGCTGGCCGAAAGGTTGACCGCAACTCTGGCGTTGGGCCAGGCGGGCTGCCACTTGCGCCATTGCTTCAGCGCGGCGTTCAGGGTCCAGGTTGTCAGTTCCCGAATCAGACCGCAGGTCTCGGCGAGAGGAATGAACACCTCGGGTGACACCGGGCCGTCGTCAGCCTCCCAGCGGCACAGGGCCTCGGCACCCCAACGCTGCTGAGTCTGCATGATGACCTGTGGCTGAAAATGCAGCTGCAGCTCATTGTTGCGGATGGCGTGCTCTAGCGCCTCGGCGCGGGCGAGCGGATGGACCGGCCGCTCGACGCCAAAGGCCAGCATCTGAACGGGTCTGAGACCCATAGAGGTCTCTCCGAGCGCCTGATCGGCGCACTGGAGCACCTGGTCAGCGGTGGCGCCATGGTCGGGAAAGACGGCCACGCCAAGCGTTGGGCGAAAGCGCGGGCCTCGGTGAGTGCGCTCCAGCGCCTCCAGGCAGCGCTGGACCTTGCTGGCAGCCAGCAGCGCGTGGTTTGGGTGTTTGAGGTCGGGCACAAACACCGCGAGCTGGCCGTGGCCCACGGGTACCACCTGGTCTGGCCCGGGAAATGCCTCGCGCAGGCCCTGACACGCGGCGGCGAGCAACGCCTCGCCCGCGCGGTAGCCAAGCGTAGCGTTCGTATGATCGAAGCCGATCAGATCGGCTAGCAGCAATCCGGTCCGGTCGCCGCCATCGACAAACCGGCGTTCCGCCAGCGCGGCCAGCTCGGCGCGGGTCAGGGGCCGCAGGAAGTCGGCGGCTTCGGTGGTCATTGCAGAAAGTAGTCGGTCGGATCGATACCGAAGGCGCCGCACTCCAGCGTGCGGGTAATGGCTACCGGTTCGCCGGTCTCTTCGGTGGTTTCCGTCAGCAGGTTCACCACGGGGTAGTGTTCGATCGGCTGGCCGTCAGCGTCTCGAACCAACATCACCTGCGGCCGCAGGCGCCGCAGGCCGTTCTGCTGAATCACGATGCCAACGTCGCCGCTGCTGAGTTCAACCAGCGAACCGACCGGATACGTCCCGAGGCAGTGGATGAACTGCTCGAGGAGTTCAGCGTTGAAGGCCTTATGGCGCTCCTGGTAGAGGGTATTCACGGTTTTTTCGTGCGAGTTGGCCGCCCGGTATCCCCGGTCGCTCATCATGGCGTCGTAGGTATCCACCAGGCCGACAATTTGCGCAAAAAGGGAAAGGTCGGGCTCGGTCAGCCCCTTCGGATAGCCGGTGCCGTCGCATCGCTCGTGATGATCGCTGGCCACGCTGATAACGCTCGTGTCAGCCCCGGACTGCTTGAGAATTTCGACGCCGTAGTCGACGTGTCGCTGAAGCTCCTGGCGCTCCTCCGAGGTGATCGGCTCCAGCTTCTGGAGCAACTCGTCGCTGATCCGGGTCTTGCCGATGTCAAACAGCGACGCGCAGAGTGCCAGCTGCTCCAGCTCGCTGCGCTCAAGTCCCAGCTGTTTTCCCAGGGCAACGCCAAACACGGATACGCAGAGTGCGTGGTTGTAAGCGTAGTCGTCCTTGCGCCGCAGCCGGGCCAGCAGCAGCGACGCGTCCGTGCTGCGCAGCGTGCTGTCGACCAGGGAAACGATACGGCTTTCAAGCCTGTCGAGCCGAACACGCCGGCCGCGTTCCGCCTGCCGCAGTACGCCGGTCAGCTCGAGAGAGGTGCGTTCCAGTGCCTTCCGTGCCCGCGGCAGCTCTTCCTGCGACTGGGTGAGGGTCGTCGCTCCTTTCGACAGCGGCCGTGTATCGAGCCGGGAGGGAGTGATGTCATTGCCCCGTTCGACGTCGATGAACACATAGCGGCACAGGCGGCGCACCTGCTCCACGTCGGCGATCCCCCGAATCTCGAAGCCCTGCAGGAGGAAAGGGGTCTCAATCCACGGTCGGTCTAGCCGGGAGACAAACATGCCCGGCTTGAGCTCGTCGGGCGTGACCTGCTTTTCGTAGGGGTTTTCCTGCGTCATGGGGTCGTCAACCGAACCTGGGCTGCTATCCAAAAAATGAGTGACCAACGCCGATATTCGGCCCAGGCCGGGAATAATTTAGGATACGCGCAACCGAAGCCCTCCTCTGCGCTGGCGGTCAAAACAAGTGTGAACTTGCAGGCCGGTCCGCAGAGCGCCCGCCATGTTCGCCGTTTACTATCGGCCGCCAGAATCTGAGCTTGCGGCCCCTCCATCGGGCGCCAAGAGCGTGAACATTTGCAACAGCAGCCGTTTTCCAAGCGGTTGCCGGCGCCGATGCCCGATGCCGGGTTTATCGTTTGCTATCATCGACTTAACCTTCGACTGCGGCGAACAACAATATGACTGAAACCCATCGATACCCGGTTAAGCCTGCCGTTGCGCAGCGCGCCTGGGTCACCGCTGATGACTACCAGGCCGGCTATCAGCGATCGGTTGAGGACAACGAAGACTATTGGCGCGAACAGGCCGGGCGCATCGACTGGGTGAAGCCGTTTACCGAGGTCAAGGACGTCTCTTTTGCTCGCGACGACGTTCACATCCGCTGGTTCGCCGACGGCACGCTCAACGTCTGCGCCAACTGCGTAGATCGCCATCTACCCCACAAGGCCAACGATGTCGCGATTATCTGGGAGGGTGATGACCCGGATGACGACGAAGAGATCACCTACGGCCAGCTCTACCGTCGCGTCTGCCGCTTCGCCAACGTGCTGCGCAAGCTCGGCGTCGACAAGGGTGACCGGGTCACCATTTATCTGCCGATGATTCCGGAGGCTGCGGTGGCCATGCTGGCCTGTGCCCGAATCGGTGCCGTGCACTCGGTGGTTTTTGGCGGCTTTTCCCCGGACGCGCTGGCCGGGCGGATCAACGACTGTCGATCGAGCCTGCTGATCACGGCTGACGAGGGCGTCCGGGGCGGCAAGACTGTGCCGCTGAAGGCCAACGCTGACGCAGCCTGCGAGCGCGACGGCGTAATGAGCAACCTCGATCATGTTCTGGTGGTGCGCAACACCGGCGGCAACGTTGAGTGGTCGGACGACCGGGACTACTGGTACCACGAGCTGGCGGAGGACGTCGACGAGCACTGCCCGCCGGTAGAGATGGGCGCCGAGGATCCGCTTTTCATTCTGTATACGTCCGGCTCGACCGGGCAGCCGAAAGGCGTGCTGCACACCAGCGGCGGGTATCTCGTCTACGCCTCGCTCACCCATGAGCTGGTCTTTGATTATCACCCCGGCGACATCTATTGGTGCACCGCCGATGTCGGATGGGTGACCGGGCACACCTACATTGTCTACGGGCCGCTGGCCAATGGCGCGACCACCTTATTATTTGAAGGGGTACCCAACTACCCGGACGCCAGCCGCCTCTGGGAGGTCTGTGACAAGCATGAGGTCAATATCTGCTACACGGCGCCGACGGCCATACGGGCACTGATGCGGGAAGGCAACGAGCCGGTCGAGGACACCGATCGCGAAACCCTGCGAATCCTGGGCTCGGTAGGTGAGCCGATCAATCCGGAAGCCTGGGAGTGGTATTACAAAGTGGTCGGCGAAGAGCGCTGCCCGATCGTGGACACCTGGTGGCAAACCGAAACCGGCGGGATTTTGATCAGCCCGCTGCCGGGAGCTTCGGAGCTGAAACCCGGGGCCGCCTGCCGACCCCTGTTTGGGGTGATGCCCGCGCTGGTCGACGGCGAGGGCAACGTCCTGGAAGGGGCCGCTGAGGGTAACCTGGTGCTCACCGACTCATGGCCGGGCCAGATGCGGACGGTTTACGGCGACCACCAGCGGTTTGTCGACACGTATTTCTCAACGTTTGAAGGATGCTATTTCACCGGAGACGGCGCGCGGCGCGATGCCGACGGTGACTACTGGATCACCGGCCGGGTCGATGATGTGCTGAACGTGTCGGGGCATCGTATGGGAACGGCTGAGGTGGAAAGTGCGCTGGTGTCACATCCGGCGGTGGCCGAGGCGGCGGTGGTCGGCTATCCGCACGATATCAAGGGCCAGGGAATTTACGCCTACGTGACGTTGATGGAAGGTCGCGAGGGCAGCGATGAGCTGCGCCAGGAGCTAAACGGGTGGGTGCGAAAAGAAATTGGCCCCATCGCTACACCGGATTTGCTGCAGTGGGCGCCGGGGCTCCCCAAAACCCGGTCCGGCAAGATCATGCGGCGCATCTTGCGCAAGATTGCCGGCAACGACTATGACAATCTGGGTGATACTTCCACCCTGGCAGACCCGTCCGTCGTCGACCAGCTGGTGGAAAACCGTCAGAATCGTCCTTAGGGCCGAACGTCGAAGAAGGGTGTTGGGTCTTTGGAACCCCGCACTCTTCGCGGGGTCTTAACAGATTCCCGCCAATAATGCGGGTTTGTTTAATGACCGCAGGGTAAGCATTGACCCGCAAAGCATCAGCAGCACCTACGATCGTACGCGCACGGCTTCTCGCTCTCATGATGCTGGCCGTGCTCAGCACCTCATCGAAAGCCGATCCCGCCAGCACCACCATTCCCGCGGCGCCCGCCGCTGACGCGGAGTTCGTGTTTGCCCGGGTCGCCTTTACGACCAACCAGCTCCGCGGGGGTAACCGGCGCAGCAGCCTGTGGCGGACCGATTATCCGGACGCTGAGCACCATTTTCTCGGCGGGGTGCGGCGGCTGACGCGCGTCGACGCGGATCCGGACGGCCACGTGCTGACGCTCTCCAGCGATGAGGTATTTGATTACCCGTGGCTTTATGCCGTTGAGGTGGGCGGCTGGCATCTGGACCTGGACGAGGCGCGCCGGCTTCGGGAGTACCTGCTGCGGGGCGGGTTCTTGATGGTCGACGATTTTCACGGTTCGCTGGAATGGTCGGGCTTTATGTCGACGCTAAGCCGCGTGTTTCCGGATCGGCCGGTGAGGGACATCCCGGACGACGATCCGGTGCTGCACGTGTTTTACGATCTCGATCAGCGCATTCAGATCCCCGGCATCATGCCGCTGCGGAGCGGGCGAACCTGGGAGCAGGACGGCTTCGAGCCGCACTGGCGCGGTGTCTACGACGACGATGGCCGGCTGATGCTGGCGATCAACTTCAATATGGACATGGGTGATGCCTGGGAGCACGCCGACTGGCCGGAATATCCCGAGCCGATGACGGCGCTGGCCTACCGCTTTGGCATCAACTACCTGCTGTACGCCATGACCCATTGATCGATTTCTGGCTCAAATACCCGGCTGAGACCTGGCGCGACGGAACGCTGTTTTTCGCCTCAGGCTGGCCGCTGTGGCTGGCGCTGGCGCTGATCGGTGCTGGTGCAGCAATGCTGGTTGCGGGTTTGGTCCGGCGTGGCCACAACCTGAATCCGGCGCAACGGCTTGGTATCGGTGTCCTTCAGCTGATGCTGCTGGCTGGCGTTGTGACCCTCCTCTGGCGTCCCTCGCTATCCGTCGACCGGGTGTTACCCGGCAGCAACACGCTGGCGGTCTTGGTCGATGACTCGGCCAGCATGAGCTATCAGCACGCGGGGCGCAGCCGGCTGGATGTGGTCCGCGACCTGCTCGGCGGTGACGCTTTCGCAGAGCTGGCTGACGACTTCGATGTGGAGCTATTTCGTTTCAGCGAACGCGCGACACCGATCGACGACCTGACGGAGCTCGCCGGGCGAGACGACGCGAGCGCGCTGTCCCGGTCGCTCGACCAGGTGCTGCAGCGCAGCGCGCAGAACCCGCTGGGCGCGGTGTTGGTGCTGAGCGACGGTATCGACACGGCGCCGAGGGACCGCACGCTGGGCCAGCTGTCGCGCTGGGAAATCCCGGTGCACACGGTGGGTCTGGGACGCGAGCGAATCCCGGAGGATCTCGGTATCGGCGCAGTCAAGCTGCCTCGGCGGCTGGCGCCCGGCAGTCGACTCCGCGCGCAGCTGACCATTGTCCACGCGGGACCGGCGGAGGCCCGCATCAAGGTTAGCCGGGATCAGGAGCTGCTGGCGGTCCGGGAGGTCGCGCTGGGCGAGGGTGACCGAACCTCGGTCTGGATGGATTTGCCGCTGGGTGAGCTTGGGCATCACGCGCTGACCTTTTCGCTGGAGCCCGGGCCTAACGATTCGAATCTCGCCAACAACACCCTGACCAGGATGCTGGAGGTCGCCGAGCAAACCCGGCGCGTTCTCTACATCGAGGGTGAGCCGCGGTGGGAGTATAAGTTTCTTCGCCGCGCGGTCAGCGCTGACCCAGGGCTTGAGCTGGTGTCGCTGCTCCGGGTTAGCCCCAACAAATACTACCGCCAGGGGATCGCCAGCGCTGAGGAGCTCGAGGGCGGTTTCCCCGCTGACGCGGAAACGCTGTTCGCCTATGACGGGATCGTGATCGGCAGCATCGAGGCAGCGTCGTTCGACGAGCAGCAGCTCGGGCTGATTCGGGATTTTGTGGCCCAGCGTGGCGGTGGTCTGCTGTTGCTGGGCGGCCGCAGCGGTCTGGGCCAGGGCGGTTGGGGCAACTCCTCGCTCGCCGGCGTGCTGCCGGCGGCGCTACCGGCAGCCGAACGGGAGAGCTTTTCCCGGCAGCGTTGGCCGGTGGTCCGGACCCCGGTGGGAAGAAGCAGCGCGCTGCTGCGCTGGGACGATGATCCTGCCACGGACGACGAGCTTTGGGATTCGTTGCCGGCGCTGGCTGACTATCAGCTTCTCGGAGCGCTGAAGCCGGCAGCCAGCACGTTGCTCGACGTGGTCGTGGACGGCGCCCCACAGCCGCTGCTGGTGGAGCAGCCTTACGGACGCGGACGCGCGCTGATCCTGGCGACCGGCGGGACCTGGCGCTGGCAAATGAGCCTGCCGCTGGAAGACCAGCGACACGAGACTTTCTGGCGGCAAACGCTCCGGGCTCTGACCAGCGAGGCGCGCGAGCAGTTCGAGCTCGATGTCAGCAGCGAAGGCGGTGAGCTTTCCCTGCGCGCTGAGCTGCGGGACAACGCCTTTGAACCGCGCTCTGGAGCGCCGCTGGTGGCCCAGATTTCTGGCTCTACGATCAGTCGGGTGTCTCTCACGCCGCTGCCCGGCGAGCCGGGTGTCTACCGGGGCTCGGTGCCGATAAGCGGGGACGGCCCACATTTTGTCGAGGCGCTAACCGAGCCGGTGGTTGAAGGCGTGACGGCAGCGATCGACGCGCCAAAGGCTGTGCCCGCTCGCGCCGCGTTTTTTCACGCGAGCGAGCGCCAGGAGCGCGTCACGCTCGCGCAGAATCGAACCGGGCTTGAGGCCATCAGCGCCGCCACCGGCGGCCGCTATTTCACCACCGACGGAGCCGACCAGCTCGGTGAGGTGATCAGCGCAACCAGCGCCGGCATTACGGCGACGGAGGTGCTGCCGGTTTGGGACGCGCCGCTGCTCCTGCTGCTGCTGGTGCTCGTAAAAGCGGCCGAGTGGTTGCTGCGGCGCCGCTGGGCGGTGATCTGATGCGATTGTCTTTAACGCTCTGGGTGGTGGCGATCCTTTGCTGGCTCGGGTTTGAAACGCCGACCGCCCGTGCGGAGATCTATAGCCTGACGGCGGCGGGCCTGGGTGGCGATGCCAATTACGACCGCCGCTTTGCCGCTGACGCCGAGCGGATTCACGAATCGATGCAGGGCAGCGCCAGCCTGCTCACGGGCCAGGGCGCCACCCGAGAGACGATCCTCGCAGAGCTGGACCGCTGGGCCGGCAGCATGACTGAAGACGACCAGGCGGTCGTGGTACTTATCGGTCACGGATCTATGGCTTCCGACGACTATCGGTTCAACGTGGCGGGACCGGACTTGACCGGCACCGACCTGGCTGCGGCCCTGGAAGCGCTGCCGGCGCAGCGCCAGGTGCTGATTAATACGACGAGCGCCAGCGGCGCGCTGCTGGAGCGGCTCGGCGGCAAACCGGGTCGTGTGGTCATCACCGCAACAAAAAACGGACGCGAGCTGCAGGCCACGCGCTTCTCCAGCCATTTCGCCAGCGCCCTCCGCTCTCCAGCCGCTGACCTGGATAAGGATCGTCGGATCAACGCCGCCGAGGCTTTTGCTTTTGCCGAGCGCGCGGTGGCCGACTACTTCGATAGCGAGGGGCTGCTGGCGACCGAGCATCCTCGCCAACTCGGTGGCAACCCCTCATCTCTCGTGCTGGCGCGCCTGGATGATGCGGCAAGTGACGCGGTGGCGCCGGAGCTGCTGGCCCGCCGTGAGGTGCTAAACGATCAGATCAGCGCGCTGCGTGCCCGCCGCTCTCAGATGGATCAGGCGGAATACCTGCAGGAGCTTCAGTCCCTGCTGATTTCGCTGTCGATGGTGTCGGAGAAGATCGAGGCTGCGGGCGGCGACTCGTCGGCCCGATCAGGTGAGGTTCCGTGAGCCGGCTCACCCGACACGCCGCCTGGGTTGCTGTGCCGCTGCTCCTGCTGGCCGGTGCAGCCAGCGCCACGCAACGAGGCATCCACTATGGCGAGATCGACGATCCCGGACTGGTGGCCTGCGACCAGCAGCTGTGGGAGGGGCAGCTGCAGCGCGCTCGGGCCTGTTATCGGCAGCTGCTGGGCAAAGCGCCAGCGACCGCCCTCCGCGCGGAGCTCGCCTGGGCGCTAGGGGAGATCAAAGCGGCCAACCGCTGGTTTCGACAGGCGGTGCAGGAAAACCCGGAATCGGCGCCGCTGCGCACCCGCTGGGGTTGGCTGTTTGCGGTGACCCACCAGGCGGCGGAGGCGCAGGCACTGTTCGACGAGGCGCTGACGCTGGATCCCAACTATGTGTATGCCAAGCTCGGGCTGGCCAGCGTCATGGCTGGTGGCTTCAGCGGCGCCGCCAGCGAGGCGCTGGAGCCGCTGCTGACCGACGCCAATATCCCGACCGGTGCCGCCATCCGAGCCAGTCTGATGAAGGCGTGGCTGGCGCTTGAGGAGGGGCACCTCGACGAGGCGGAGACGCTACTGGATCGGGCTGACGGCATGCTGCGATCGAGCACGTGGCCCCGGCTTGAGCTGCTTGCACTTCGCGCGGCGCATGCGGCGCTCGGTGATGAGCCCGTTCAACCTTGGGTCGACGAGGCGCTGGCGCAGAACGAGTTCTTTGGTGACGCCTGGGCCGTGCCGGCTTACTTCATGGTCATCACCCGGCGCTATGAGCAGGCGGGGCAGTGGTACGCGGCGGCGCTCGCCGTGCAGCCCGATCTCTGGTCGGCGCGGCTCGAACTCGGGACCAACCTGCTGCGGCTGGACCGGCCGGTCGAGGCCCGGCGCCAGATTGAGGCCGCCTATACCGGTGACCCCTACAACGCCAAGACGGTCAACACGCTGCGGCTGCTCGACACGCTGGACGGCTTCGAGATCCGCACCCTGACGATGGGGGAGAAGGGCATGAAGCTGCGCCTCCATAGCGAAGAGGCAGCCGTCCTCACGCCCTACGTTGCCGACCTCACGCGGCGCAGCGTCGCGCTGTTCAGCGAGCGCTATCAGTACACGCCCAGTCAGCCGGTGGTCGTGGAGATGTATCCCGACCACGAAGACTTTGCGGTGCGCACCGTCGGCCTGCCCGGCGTCGGTATTCTGGGCGCCACCTTTGGGTACGTGGTGGCCATGGACTCCCCGGCCGCCCGATCCCCGGATGATTTTCACTGGGGCACAACCTTGTGGCATGAGATTGCCCACATTTTCACCCTGCGGGCCACGGATCATCGGGTGACCCGCTGGTTCAGCGAAGGCATCTCCGTCTTTGAAGAATGGCGCACCGGGCCGGTCCCGGGGCGGCAGATTCCGCTGGTGGCCCTCAACGCCATGGCGGAAGGCAAGCTGCTGCCGCTGGCGCAGCTGGACGCCAGCTTCATCCGACCTTCGTACCCGCAGCAGGTCATCGTGTCCTACATGCAGGCCGGCCTGACCTGCGACTTTATCGAGCAAGAGTTCGGCTTCGCGCCGCTGGTTGAGATCCTGGCTCAGTACAAAGCCGGTGCGGGTACCCGCAAGGCCGTTGAAACGGCGCTCGGAATCACGCTGGAGCAGTTCGACGAACGGTTTGCCGCTTTTATCGACAGCGAGTTCAGCGAGACCTTTGCCGCCCTGACGGAGTTTGAGCAGCAGCGCGGAGACGCCGTTGGTGCCGCCCGGGAGCAGCGGTGGGCCGACGTTGTCGAACCCGCTCAGCGGGCGGCGACGCTGCTGCCGGCCTATGTTGACGCCGACAGCCCGTACCTGATGCTGGCCCGCGCGCAGCGCGAGCTTGAGGAGCCGGCGGCTGAGCTGAGCGCGCTGCAGGCGTTCTTTGACGCTGGCGGTCGCGTGCCGGCAGCCCTGGACCGCTTGGCGGAGCTGCTCAAAAACCAGGGCAACGTGGCGGCGGCCGCAGATGTGCTGGACGAATCCAACTGGGTTGCGCCGCTTGACTGGGAGCGCCATAGCCGCCTCGGCGAGCTGTGGCTGGAGCTCGGCAAGGCTGACGCGGCGGTGCGCGAGTATCGAGCGGCCCTGGCGCTGAACCCTCATGATCGCGCGGACGCACACCTCAAGCTCGCGCGGTCGCTGAATTCCGCCGGCCGCACGGACGAGGCGCGCCTGGAGGTACTGTCAGCACTGGAGCTGGCACCTAATTTTCGCGAAGCTCAAAAGCTGCTGATGAGCCTTATTGAGTCCTAAGAGAGATTTTTACGAAAGGTAATAAACATGGAAACCGAGCTTAGTCCGGACGTTGCCAAGCAGGTGGAGCGGTTCCGCACCGCCATGGGCGAGATCCGTACCCAGGTGGGAAAGGTCATCGTCGGTCAGGAAGAGGTCGTCGAAAGTCTGCTGATCACGCTGCTGGTCGGGGGGCATTGCCTCATCACCGGCCTGCCCGGCACTGCCAAAACGCTGCTGGTTCGCACGATGGCAACCGCGCTGGGGCTGGATTTCAAGCGGATCCAGTTCACGCCCGACCTGATGCCGACGGACGTCACCGGGACCGATATCGTCGACGAGGACGAGGCGAGCGGCCGGCGGCAATGGCGCTTTGTGCCTGGCCCGGTGTTTACCAATGTTCTGCTGGCCGACGAGATCAACCGCACTCCGCCCAAAACTCAGGCGGCACTCCTGGAGGCGATGCAGGAGGCACGCGTGACCGTACGAGGAACAACCCACGAGCTGGGCAAGCCCTTTTTTGTTCTGGCCACGCAAAACCCCATCGAGCTTGAGGGGACCTATCCGCTGCCCGAAGCGCAGCTCGACCGGTTTCTCTTTAACGTCTTGCTCGATTACCTGCCGGCGGCTGATGAGCTGGCGGTGGTGCGGCGCTTCACGGAGCGTGTGGAGATGCCCGAGGTGACCGCCTGCACCAGCGCCGAAGAAATTGTCGGCTTTCAGTGGCTGGTCCGCCAGGTGCCGGTGTCCGAGGCCATGGGGCAGCTGGCTGTCGACGTCGTCCGCGCCACCCGGCCCAGCGATGCCGCTGCCACCGAGAAGGTGCGCAAGTACGTGAACTATGGCGCCAGCGTCCGCGCCAGCCTGTTTCTGGTGCTCGCCGCGAAGGCCCGGGCGCTGCTCGCCGGCCGCTATCACGTGATCGCTGAGGATATCCTGTCGTTGGCGGCACCGGTGCTGCGGCATCGGGTCCTGCTCAATTATTTTGCCGAGGCTGACGGTCTGACCGTGGATGACGTGCTGACCGATCTGGTCGCGCAGCCCGCGCTGCAGCAGGCCAGCTGAGGACGGCCCGTTGCGCCCGGCCAGCCACTTGCTCCAGCCTGAAGACCTCGATGGTCTGAACAACATGGAGCTGATCGCGCGCAGCGTGGTCCAGGGGCTGCTGCTGGGACTGCACCGGTCGCCCCTGTTCGGCTTTAGCCAGGAGTTCGCCGAGTATCGCCCCTACCGTGACGGGGACGACCCGCGTCACGTGGACTGGAACGTCTACGCGCGATCCGAGCGCATGGTCATCAAGCAGTTCCTGGGGGATACCAACGCTCACCTGATGATCTTGCTCGACGCGAGCGCGTCGATGGGTTTTGGGCAGCCGGTCAGCAAGCTGCGGTACGCCCAGATGCTGGCCGCCTGTCTGACCTTTCTCGCCGGTCGCCAGCACGATGCCACCGGCCTGCTCGTCTTCGACGAGGCGGTCCGCGCCTACCATCCACCGGCAACCCGCCCGGGGTCGCGCGCCGCCATGCTGCACACGATCGAGGCGCTCGAGCCGGGCCGCGGCACCCGCTATCAGCCGCCGATCGATGAGTTTTCCCGTCGCGTAAACCGACGTGGTCTTGTGGCGGTTATATCCGACTTCTTCGGGGATCCGGAGCAGATGGTCGAAGCGGCCCAGCCGCTGTGCCTGGCCGGGCACGACTGCATTTTCTTTCAGGTGCTCGATGGTCAGGAGCTCAAGCCGGAAGACCGCGGTCCGCGACTCCTCAAAGACATGGAGTCGGGTGAAACGGTTGAGGTCTCGCGAGAGTTTCTGCTGAACGACTATCCGCAGCGCGTCGAGCAACACGTTCAGGAGGTGGCGCTGGCGGTCGGACGTGCGGGTGGCCAGCACGTGCTGCTCGACACCCGTCAGCCGCTCGGCACCGCGCTGCGCAACTACCTCCAATTTCGGCAGCATCGTCAATGAGTTTCGGAGCGCCGGGAATATTGCTGGGTTTGCTGCTGCTGGGTCTTCCCCTATGGCTGCATCGCCTGCGAACCGACAGTGCACGCAGCGAGCCCTTCAGCTCGGTTCGGCTATTGGAAGCGGCCACCCAGCGCGTGTTTGTCGACCGCCGCATTCGCTATTGGCTGCTGCTGGCCCTGCGCCTGCTGCTGCTGGCGCTGGCGGTGTTGCTCTTCGCCCGGCCCCAGCTAAGGGCCAGCGCCGGGGCCGGGGAAGACGAGACCATCCATTGGGTTGTGCTGGATCTGAGCGCGTCCATGCAGCGACCGGCTTTAGACGACGCGGTTTCGGAAACGATCGAGCGCGTGCTGGCCGCCATACCGGACGACCAGCCGGTGGGGCTCCTCGCAGCGCAGGGTGGTCTGCAGGTGGCGGTGCCGCTCGGTCAGGCGCGGGGCACCATCAGCACCGCTGCCGGCCGATTGGAGCCTGGGGCCGGCCGTCTGGATTTTGGTGAGGTGGTCAGCTCGCTCGGCGACTTTCTGGACCGAAACGCGGCGAACGCGGTGGTGCACCTGATCAGCGATTTTCAGGCGAGTGCGCTACCGTCACAGTTTTCTCTGCTGGTGCCTCGGGCGCCCTATCAGCTTCAGCTGCATCCGGTGGTCGGCGCGACCGACAATACCTGGATCAGCGCCGCCAGCGTTTCCGACGAGGTGCTGACGGCGCAGCTGGTGGGGGGTGACGGCTTCGGTGAGGTGCTCGTTCAGGTTGGTGACGAGCCGCCACTGCGAGTGACGTCAGATCCGACCAGCGGCCTGCTGCGAGCCGAGCTTGACCTGCTGCCCCAGGAAAACCTGATCAAACTCTCGCTGGACGACGGCGCTACGACGATGGACAACCAGTTCAACCTGCTGGTGGATCGGTCGCCCAAGGAGCAGGTCCCGCTGCTGTCAGCCGGACCCGCGTCAGGTGCTGAGGAGGCTAACCCCTACCTGAGCGCAGCGCTCACCGCCGTCAGTACCCGCGCGGAGCTCACCCCGGTCGCTTCAGCCGAGTTTGACGCCCGGCGACTTAGCCGACATCGGTGGCTGGTCATCGAGGATCTCGGCAGTATCTCCGGCGGGCTGGCCCGGGCCCTGGAGTCCTGGGTGCAAGGCGGCGGCCGGGTGTTGGCCGGGGCGGCGGCTGCGTCACAGGGCCTGCGCCGCCTGCCTCTGACCGGGCACGAGCTCGCGGATACTGACCTCGCCCTTGCGGATGGCCAGAGCCCGGCGGATCCACAAGCGGTCACCGGCGTGGCCGTGGGGCACCCGCTGATTGATCGCCGGCTTTCGTTTCGCGACATCCGGGTGAGCCAGCTTTTGCCGCTGGAGACGCTGGAGGCCGATCAGCCGTTGCTCTGGCTGGCGGGTGGACAGCCGCTGGTGCTTGAGCATCGCCTGGGCGACGGGCTCGTGCTGCTCGTGAACGGCGGCTTTGATCGTCGCTTCAACGACTGGCCGACCAAGGCGTCGTTTGTGCCGTTTGTCGGGGTTGTTGCAGACTATCTGGCAGGTCACCGGACGCTGGAGCGTCAACGGGTTGCCGGCACGCTGCTCGCGTTGCCCGAGCGCGAAGGCGTCAGCTACGAGCTGGTCGCGCCGAGCGCCGCCGGAGATCTTTTTGGTCAGCGCCTGGACAGGTCGGGCGTGCGGCTGGATCAGACCGGCTTTTACGCCCTGCACGGAAGTGACGGCACGGTCAGACACATCGCCGTTAACGTCGACCCGCGGGAATCGGATCTGGTCGCACTGGACGAGGCGACGATCAGCCGCTGGCGTGATGCGCTGACCCAACGCAGTCTGCGCAGCGCGCAGCCGGTCGACGCGGTGAGCGACGAACCGAGCGACAACCGGCTGGCGATCTGGCTGCTCTGTGCCCTGGCGGCGCTGGTGCTAGCCGAATCGCTGCTGGGTAATTACACCATGAGGAAACCGGCATGAGTCAGCGCAAACTCAATCACTACGTGACGGAATTTGCCGAACGTCTGCGACGCCGGCAGCGCAATGACGGGCTGGCGGTGCTGGCGGCTGTGGCGTTGGGCTTCTCGCTGCTCGCGGTTTTCTGGCTGGTACGCAACGGCTTTCCGGAGGCGGAGGTGGGGGCGCTCCGCATCGGTGGCGTGATGCTGCTGGCGGTGCTGGGCTACGTGCTCCTGTGGCGGCCGCTGCGCCGGCCCACCGATAGCGCCGAGCAGGCCAAAGCGCTCGAAGAGCGTGCGCCCTTCGACGGCCGGCTGGAAACCTGGGCGGGAACCCCGTCGGACAATCCGCTCCGCCCGCTGCTGGCGGATGATGCTTTGACCATCGCACGCGAGCACGCGCCCGACGCACTGCTCAGCAGCACACGGCTCAACGTGCCCGCGGCGCTGGCGGGACTGTGTGTCGTGGGACTGCTGGTGCTGCTCGCCGGCGGTGCCGGGCTGTTTGGCTACGGCATGCGCCACCTATGGGGTGGCTGGCTGATTCCCGATCTGCTGCCGCCGCAGTCCATTGTGGTCACCCCGGGCGATACGCTGGTCCGGCGAGGCGGACGTCTGCTGGTTGAAGCGAGGGCCGAAGGCTTTTCGCCCACCGCAGCGGAGGTTTTTGCGCGGCGCGCCGGTGGCGACTGGCAGTCGACCGGTATGCGGGAGCTTGCGGGCGCGGAGGGGCCGGACGGTGAAGCGTCGCCGGTTCGCTTTGGCTTCACCTTTCCCGCGGTGCGCGAGGCGCTGGAATACTACGTCCAGGCCGGTGGTGTTCGCAGTCCAACCTTCAGCGCCGAGGTGATTGCGCTACCGCGAATCACCGATTTCTCCATGACCTATCGGTATCCGCTATGGACGCGCCGGGAGTCTGAAACCATCCGTCCCGGTGGTGATATCAAAGCCATCGGCGGCACCGAGGTAACACTTGAGGTGACCACCGATGCGCCGCTGCCGGGCGCCGCTGTGGTGCTGGCAGGCTCCTCGACCCCGATGACGCTGGACGGAAGTGTCGCCCGCGGAACGCTGACGGTTTCCGGGGACGAGGAATACTACCTGGCAGCTGTGGTCGGCGGTGATCAAGTTCGGCTGACCGAAAACTTCCTGATCCGGGCGCTGGAAGACCAGGCGCCGGCCTTAAGTTTCGCCAGCCCGGCGCGCGACCTGGACGCTCACGCGCTGGAAGAGATTCCGCTGAACGTGACCGCGGAGGACGACTTTGGGCTCGAGGACCTGACGCTGCACATCGCGGTGAACGGTGGCCCGTTCACCGAGCACCCGCTGCTCGACCCTGCGGCCGCGCAGGCGGGTGAGCCGGACAGCAGTCCGGACGAGAAAGCCCGGCGCAGCCACCTGCTGATGCTCGAGACGCTGGCCGAGGGGGATTACCTGCGTCCCGGGGACGTCGTCTCTTACTACGCCAGCGCTCGCGATCGCGAGAGTGAGGCTGAGTCCGACCTGTTTTTTGTCAGCATCAAGCCCTTTGATCGGCGAGTTTCCCAGTCCCAGATGGCCGGCGGCCAGTCCGGACCCGGCAACCAGGACGAGATTTCGCAGCGTCAGCGCGAGATCATTCTGTCCACCTGGAATCTGCGTCGCCAGGAAAAAGATCTGGCCGGCGACGAGACGCCGCCTGGCGAGGAGGAATCCCTGGCCGAGGTGAACGACGCCGAGCCGGCTGGCGATGGTCCAGTCCAGACCGATCCGCCCGCCGGCGCGCTGGCCGACAAAGCCAGCCTGCTGTCGGACCTGCAGGCGACGCTGGCCGCCCAGGCGACCAGCCTTGCTGAGCGGGCCCGGGCTCGGCAGCTCAGCGCCGCGGATGACGACATCGCTCGGTATATCGGTCATCTCGACGACGCGGTGGCGGCCATGGAGCCGGCGATTGAACAGCTGAGGCTCGGCGAGTTTGAACTGGCCATGGCGCCAGAGCAGGAGGCGCTGCAGCATCTGCTGCGCGCCGAATCGGTGTTCACAGATATTGCGATCACCACCAGCAGCAACGCTCAGGGCTCCGGCTCGGGAAGCGATCTGGCGGAGATGATGGAGCTGGAGCTGGATCTTGAGAAAAACCAGTACGAAACCGCCAGCCAGGCGTCACCCCAGCAGCCAGGACAGTCCGAAGATGAGACGCTCGATGCGCTGGAGGACCTGGCTCGGCGCCAGCAGGCGCTGGCTGACGCGATGAACAGCGCCGGCGGTCCCACGCCCGCCCAGCGCTGGCAGCAGGAGCGACTGCAGCGCGAGGTTGAAGAACTGCTGGAGCAGCTGCGTGGCCGGCCCAGCGACGGACAGAGTCAGAGCCAGAGTCAGGCTCAGGCCCAGTCTCAGTCTCAGTCCGGCAGCAGCGGCTCGCAGCAGCAATCCTCCAGCAGCGAGATGCCCCAGTCCGGTGAGCCATCGCTGGAGGAGCGGCTCGAGCAGGCGGCTGAGGCGATGGCTGAGCTCAATCGATCAGGGCAGCCGTCGGGTGGGGAACCGCAGGGGTCAAGCGGTGAAGACGCGTCCGATTCCGCGCAGGCGAGCAACGACAGCGGCGCGAGAGCCGGCGAGCCGGCCGGCGGGCAAGACGGTGCGGCGGGGTCTGACGTCGAGGCGGCGCGGCAGGCGCTGGCCCAGCTGCAGGCCGCCCGAGACGAGGCGCTCCAGCGGCAGGCGCAGACCATGGAAGAAACCTTCGACGGTCTGACCGATCGGGCGCAGTCGCTCCTGGATGAGCAAAGTGAGCTGGCGGAGACGCTCGACACGGCGCTGCGCGAGGCGATGGAGAAGCGGGGTGATGAACCCAACCGACTGTCCAACAACGGTCGGCCGGAATCGGGGCTCACGCCGATGCAGGAATATGAGCTCGCCACCCAAAAACGACGCCTTGGACAGGACCTGCAGACGCTGCAGCAGGACATGCTGGAGGCAGCGCAGCAGTTTGACGAGGCCTCGCCCGAAGGGAGCCAGGCGCTTCGGGAAGGTGTCGCTGAGCTCGATCGGTCGGAGGCCATTGTCCGGCTGGGTGTCGCCGCGGAGTACATCGAATATGGTGCCGCGGCCTACATCGTTTCAACCGAAGACCTGGTCACCAACGCCATGCGCAGCTTGCGCGATAACGCCGCTGACGCGGCCCGGCGGGCCGGCCGATCCGCAGCTCAGGGTCGTGGCGCGCTCGACGAGGCGCTGGCAGAGCTGAGTCAGCTTCGACGCGATCTCCAGGCGCTGGCTGAAGGCAGCGGAGAGCCCGGTGCCGGACCGCTCGGGCAGGAACCCGGCCAGCAAGCTGGAGAGGCGCCCGGGCAGCAGCCAGGACAGCAGCCAGGACAGCAGCCAGGACAGCAGCCAGGACAGCAGCCAGGACAGCAGCCAGGACAGCAGCCAGGCCAGCAGCCAGGTCAGCAACCGGGGCGCGGTGCGTTTGGAGAGACCGCGTCCTCCGAGCCCGGCGAACAGCCGGGTCCCGGCCAGTCTGCCGGTGATCGCGGCGGCGCGGACACCCGCCTGGCGGACGCCAATGGGCAGCCGGGTGGACCCGACTCCCGCGGCGGTTTGTCCAATCCGTACGGCGCGGGAGCCGGCAGTTCCCCAGCCGGGGCCACCTTTCAGCCTCGACGGGCCAGCACAGCACTGCAGCCGGCCGAGGCTCAGCAGATGATCAACGATCGGGCTGATGATGTCGCCGACTCGCTGTCAGACGCGTTACCGTCGCTCGCCGGCCGTCGGGTGAGTGAAGAAGAGCTGCGGGAGCTGCGCGAGCTGCTGGGCGAGTTCGATCTGGCCTCTTTGACCGGCGATACTGCGCTCCTGGACGCGGAGCTGTCGCGGCTGCTGAGGCTTGCGGAGAACCTCGAGATCGGCGTACGCACCGCGGTGCGCGCCAACCGGGAAGAGCAGGTGCGCTCGATAGTGCCCAGACAGGTGGCTCCCGAGTACCGCGATGCCGTCAGCGATTATTACCAAGAGCTCGGCGAGCGCTCCGGCGACACCTCAGGACAACCGCAGTAGGCTGCCCACCCCGGTCAGGCGCGATTGCACGGCAACAGCGCTCCTCCCGAACGAGGTGTAACCTTTTTGGGGTGACGGCGCTATAAGCCTGTGAACCTGACTACGGAGCTTGCTATGTCACCTTCTACACTCACTCGTCATCGCCACGGGTTTTTTCTACTGGCGCTGCTTGCCGCAGCCCTGCTGCCGCCGGGGGCCGCGTGCGGCCAGCCGGTGCTCGACGCCGGCGATCTGCCGGAAAACGCGCAATGGTATGTCCACGCCAACGTCCAAGGGCTGCGCCAGTCCGACCTGCTTGCACCCTTTTACGAGGAGAGCCTGGGCGAGGCTTTCTCCGACATCGAGGAGGAAATTGGCCTGGACCTTAGTCAAGAGCTGACCGGCGTGACCGCCTTTGGTGCGTCCATTCCGTCCGACTCCGCTGCGGTGGTCCTGCACGGCCTGACCGAGACCACCCAGCTTTCCATGCTGGAACTGATCACCGAGCACGGTGAACTGCTGGAGCTGGACTACGCCGGCGTAAGCTACTACCAGATCGGCAAACATTTCGGCGACGGTCATCGGATCGACGTTGACGACACCATGCTGTTCAGCTTTGGCCCGGAGCAGACGCTGGTCACCAGCGATCTGGACTTGCTTCAGCAGTTCATTGATGCCGGGTCACAGCTTTCGGGCACCCAGCCCCCGACCGGCGATGCGCTAATCGTGCTTAAAGCCAGCCAGGCGCTGGTGCAGGGAGGCCTGAATCCCGGAGGCATGAGCGGCGCTGGCCCGTTTGATTCCTCGCTGCTGGAAAACATCGATCAGCTGGGCGGTGTGGTCTCCGAATCCGCCGCCGGACTCTCGGTCTACGCCAAGGTCTTCGCGCGGGATGATGCGACCGCCTCCTATGTCCACAACATCCTTCAGGGGCTGGTGTCTCTCAAGGCGCTGGATGCGGGCTCTGATCCGGCTTTCAACACGCTGATCAGCCTGCTGTCGATCACCAGCGACGGACCCGAGGTAACGCTGGATCTGACCATTCCGCCGGAGCTGGCGGCTGATCTGGTGGACGAGCTGTAGCTACGCCAGCGGCCACCGACACCGACTTGATGCAGGCCGCCTGTGCGGGAGACCACTCGGCCTTCGAGGAACTGGTGAGGCGCCACGAAACGCCGCTTTACCGGTTCCTCGTCGCCCGCCTGGGGCACGCGTCCGATGCGCAGGACGTGCTGCAGGAGGCCTTTGCGGCCGCCTGGCGCTACCGCGACAGCTATCGGCCTCGCTGGCGCTTCAGTACCTGGCTTTATCGAATCGCGCTGCGCCACGGCCTGCGGCTGCGGGACACGGGTGGAGCCGAACACACGGCGCAGGTGAGTCTTGATGAGGTTGAGCTCACGGCGCCCGGCAGCACCGATCGCCTTGAGATGGACATCTGGAGTTTCGCTCGCCAGCATCTATCTAGCACGGCCTTTACCACGGTCTGGCTGCACTACCACGAGCAGTGGAAGCTGGCAGAGATTGCGGCCTGCCTCGGGCAACCGGTAAGCTGGGTGAAAGTGACGCTGCACCGCGCGCGTAAGCGTCTGGCTCGGCTGCTGAATCAGCGCGGCCAGCGGGCGGCGCTATGAACAAACAGATCACCACTGCGAGACGCCCCACGACAACGGTTGGCCACTCATGACCCGACACCCTGAGAACACGATTGAAGATCAGCTACGGACCGCGCGGCGATCCGATAGCGTCGGGCCGGCGCTCCACGAGTCGGTCATGCGGGCGGTGTCGGTCGCGCAGCGGGAAACGCCGGCTGCGCAGCCGGCGCCCGATCGACGGCGGTGGTGGCCTGCCCTTGCTGCTCCCATGCTTGGCGGAGCTTTAGCCGCCTCGCTGATCGTTGCGATCTGGTTCTCCGGTGAACGCCTGCCGACGGATCAGCCCGCGCCCATAGCGCCCGACCCTGCGGCGCTGGCGCTGACAGTGCTGCTGGAGGAACGGCTCGCTCAGCCGCTCGACAAGCTTCAGGGGCTCCAGCAGCTTGCGCCGCTCGAAGCGGAACTGGCGGCCCTGGAGTCAGACCTCAAAAAGATGAAGCCTCGCTGGCCCTGGGCTTCGGAGCGCGCGCCGGCCGGCTGAGCGCTGCGCCCAGCCGGGGATCGACCTTCTCCGTCAAAACCTTTATCGTTAACGCTCGTTTCCCAAGGGGTGGCGAGACCGCTCCGCTGCGTGAATGCCTTTGAGGCCCTCCGCGCAGCGCGTCGGCAGCCTGAGATGCGCACGCGCGAACCCTTAGAACCTGAACCGGTTAGTGCCGGCGTAGGAATGGGCTCGCCTGTTTTCCCCGCCTCCGTATAACCGGCCGCAGCCGGCCTGTCGCCTGTTGGCAGTCCGGCAGATATTCAAGGAGTGTCTGATGCGACCGTACCGATCCACCCAAGTCCACCGCCTGGTGGCCGCCACCCTTTGTCTTGTCCTTGGTCCGGGGTCGATCGGCCTGGCCCCGCTGGGGGCGCAGGAGCTCGAAGAGATCGTCGTGACCGCCTCGCTACGCGAGTCTCAGTCGTTGCTCGATGTGCCGGTTTCCGTCACGGTGCTGGACGATGAGCTGAAGGCGGGCGGCGTGCAGCATTTCCAGGAGGTGATGGATCGCGTGCCGAACCTGAACTGGTCTTCGGCGTCAAATCGCCCTCGTTTCTTTCAGCTCCGCGGGATCGGCGAGCGCAGCCAGTACGAGGGTGCGCCCAATCCGTCGGTCGGTTTTGTGGTCGACGACATCGACTTCTCCGGCCTGGGGCTGGTGGGCACGTTGTTCGACACCGAACGGGTTGAGGTGTTACGCGGACCCCAGGGAACCCGCTACGGGGCGAACGCGCTAGCCGGCCTGATTTACGTGCAAACCGCCGCGCCGTCGTTTGACCCACATTTTGACGTGCGGGCCACCGGCGGCACCGAAGGCACCCTGGGGCTGGG
>JBCDKA010000017.1:0-45695 GCA_038747195.1 Pseudomonadota bacterium | reverse complement strand
GCCGAGCCTCAGAGCGACAGTCGAGCGAGGAGGTCCAGATGGCTTTGTGGATAGCGTGGGCGTTAGCGCTGCTTGCGGTGCTGCTTGGCTATCAGGAGAGCCAGGACGCCGCCGTTGCCATAGCGCTCATGGCCGCGCTGGCCCTCAGCATGATTTTCAGGCCGGGCTGGTGGACGTTTTGGATGGCAATGGACTTCTGGGAACAGCGAGCGCGAGACAGCCACCGTCCGGACGCCAGCGGACCGGCTGTTGCGCTGCTTGGGTGGCTCTTACTTCTGGGGGCGGTTTTTCTCGCGTTCCGGCTTTAGTCGGATATTCGCTCGGCAAGCCTCGCCACCTGCTGAGCGAGATCATGATCTGCCCCCAGCTTGTCCTCGATCGTTGCACGCAGCGGTTCCAGTTCGGTCCGCGCCTCAGCAACGCGTCCCTGATCGGCCAGCAGCTCGCAGAAATACATCTGGGTTTCCAGCGCCATCAAAGAAATCCTGCCTCCGGCGCGATCCGACTCGATGGCCCGGCGAAACTGCCGCTCGGACTCCTCAAATGCACCCCGAGCATGCAGCGCTCGGGCCAGCACAGCGCTGGCCCCGGCGGTAACGGCGCTGCCTTCGCCCAGGGCTTCTGCCGCGGTGTCCGCGACGGACTTTGCCAGCGGCTCCGCTTCCAGGGGGCGTCCTCGCATCAGGATGACCTCCGCCAGGTTAACGCCGTTGGTCAGGGTCAGCCGATGCCGTTCCCCCATCTTTCGGGTGGCGACCTCCTGAGTCTCCGCCATCGTGGCTTCAGCTTTCGCCATTCGGCCCGCCTCTTTGTAGCGCGTCCCCAGGTTCAGCCGCGATATCACCGCCCAGGGATGGTCTGTCCCATAGATCCGGATGATTCTCGCGAGCGCCTCCTCGTTGAGCGCAATCGCGCGCTCCGAGTTTCCGAGCTTCGACTGCACAATGGCCTGCGTTGTGGCTGCTGAGATCCAGGTGCTGCTGTCCTTCCCATAGCGCGTCTCTGCTGCGGCGAGCAGCTGCTCCAGGATGTCTGAAGCCTGCGAAAACTCTGCGAGTTCGATCATGACGGCCGCCAGTGATTCGGCGGCCATTTCGGTGGTCCTGTGCTCCGGACCTTCAAGGGCGAGTATGCCGTCGTAGGCCTGCTCCAGCATCGAGCGCGCTTCTGCAACATTGCCCTGGCGCCGCAGGTTGCCCCCAAGCAAAACCAGGGTGCCCCAGTCGGCCGAATCATCTGACGGAGGGCGCACCTCGTGCGCTCGACGTAGCCAACGCTCCTCTTCCAACAGATCGCCGCGGGTACCGGCAACACAGGCCAGCACTTTCCAGCTCGCTCGATTGGCTGTGTGGGTCAAAGGCAGCGATTCGACAGCCGCCAGCGCCTGTTCGGCGAAAGCCTCCGCGCGGTCCGGATCACCTTCGCATAGCTGGGTGCCAAGCTGTGAGGCCGTCATGCCGATTTCGGCCCCAACCGGAATCTCCATGTTTTTCAGTCTCTCGAGGCTGGACTCCAGCATCTCCAAACCTTCTTCCTCCCGGCCGATTCGCGCGTACGCTCCACCGACGGTGTACTCCACCGTAGCGCGCACGTATTCATCGGTTTCTTTGTCGAGCTGCTGCTGGGCTTCCTCCAGCAGGTCGATGACGCGGGCATCCACGCCTCGACCGCCCTGGAACGACGCGCCGATCACCTGCTGTAGAAACGACATCGCCTCGTAGCTTTGGTTTGCCGCGAGCTCCGAGGTCTCACGCGCCTTGCTGGACACGAGCCAGCCGAAGGCCGTTGCCACAACCACTGCCGCGAGCCCTGTGAAGGCCAACGCCAGCGAGCGACGACGCCGACGCTGTTCCGGAGCTTTGAGGATTTCTCGCAGCTGATCGGAAATCTCGCTGGCTTCGGGTCGGGACTCTGGCGACACCGCCAGCATGGCTTCGAGCAGCGCGCGATAGTCGCGAGGCAGGCATTTCAGCTCGGGCGTTTGCGCATGGAGGCGCCGCAGGTCTTCAATGTTTTTGGCTTGAAACGGATAGCGGCCGGCCAGGCATCGATATAGCAGGATGCCGAGCGAGTAGACGTCCGATTCGGGGATGGCTGGGTCACCGGCCAGCGTCTCCGGCGCGGCGCTCAGCGGGGACGCGGCGCTCAGCGCCTCACCCTGGCGATGGTCCACGGCCGCACCAAAATCCAGCAGGATCACCCGACCACCGGGCTCGACGATCACGTTGCTCCCCTTGACGTCGCCATGCACCAGCCCAGCCTCGTGCACGGCCGACAGCGCTGACGCCAGAGCGCTGGCGATTTCATGGCTTGCGTCTTCCGCCAACGGGCCGTCATTCAGTAATTCATCCAGCGAAACGCCTTCCACCAGATCCATCCATATGCCGCCGTAATCGCCTTCCGTTTCTGCGCCGTGAATGGCGATCACGTTGGGATGTCGCACTCGGGCGAGCCGGCGCGCTTCGTCGAGCCAGGCGCGGATCTCGCTCGATCCCGAGGGCAGGAGTTTCAGCGCCACGTAGCGGCGGAGCTGGCGATCATAGGCGCGGTAGACGCTGCCGAAGCTGCCGCTGCCGATCTGCTCGAAGACGTTTAGGTGGCGCCAGGTGAAGTCGCCGGCGGGCCTCTCCGCGCCTGGGCTGTTGAAGTCGTCGAACAGCGATACGACCCGGCGCAATCGATCGAGCGAAGGCGAACTGTCGCCGAGCTCCTGTTCGATTTCAGACCAATTGAGTTTGTCGTCGTCGCTCACGATTCCTCTGGGTCAGGCAGTTCTTTGGCCAGCGTTGCCAGGGCCCGCTGGACCATCATCCTCGCCGCGTTAGCGGAAGGGCATTCCAGCTCCCGCGCAATGGATTCGAAATCCATGCCGAGTTCAACCCGCAAAATCACCGCGGTACGCTTTGGTTCCGGCAATTGATTGACCGCCGCCTCAAAGGCCTCCAGGTCCTCGAGGTTGGCGATGCTGTCGGTCCCTT
The DNA here is from genome assembly GCA_038747195.1 of Pseudomonadota bacterium. Lineage (GTDB taxonomy): Bacteria > Pseudomonadota > Gammaproteobacteria > Xanthomonadales > SZUA-38 > JANQOZ01. Next base: position 42,717 of record JBCDKA010000017.1, on the reverse strand, counting down.
CGGCGGTCCGAAGCTTCACGCTCTGCGCCAGCACGATGCGCTGGCGCGCCCGGCTGGTGCGTCTCACTTCGTCTTTGACGCAGGACAGCAGCACCGTTCGCAGGTAGGCCAGAAAGGCGCCGGGCCCCTTCGCGTCAAAGTTCTCTAAGTTATTTAAGGCCCGGACCAGCGTGATCTGCACAAGGTCATCGGTTTCGGACAGGTCTCGCCCATATTTGGGCAGGCGGCCGCGAGCCCAGCGGGACAGCACCGGCAGGCAGCGCTCGGCCAGGTGGTCGCGAGCAGCGTCGTCCCCCGCGTTGCTGCGGCTGATTAATTCACGCGTGGAGCTGAGATCCGGCTGGCTCATGACCCGACCCGGCGGTTGTGAGCCTTGATTCTAGCTTGAATCCCTGGCGCTGGTTGGGGTTTGGGAGTGCGGTTGCCAACGCGATCGGCCTTTGCAGAGTGAGCAATGGCTAAATCAGGATCAGCGATGCGCCCTTTTCGAATTATCTTGTGTTTTTTTGTGATGGCAAGCCAGGCGGCAGCGCTAACCCTTTCGCCGCCGGCGCCAACGCCCGTGTCTGAGGTGCTGGTCGATATCGGTGGTCTCACGCCGGGAATCAGCTATGAGCTCGAGCTGGCCGATGGCTCAGGCACAAACTGGCCGCTGGCCGGCGGCACCGCAGACCGGATCGGCGCGCTCTCGCTTACCGCCACCATGCCGCGCGTGGATCCCGGCAATTATCTGCTGGAGCTGTATGCCGCTAGAACGCTGGTTGTCTCGCAATCCATGACGATTGCGGCGCCGGCGCGGGTGTCCTTTGATCCGCCGGCCGCCGCGCCGGGGGAACGCGTGAGCTTTTCGGCCAGCAATCTGCCGTTTGGTCAGTACACGCTGTTTCTCGAAGGGTTGCGGCTATTTGGTCCGCAGGCTGCCCAGAGAGATTTAGAAGGTGAGTTTATTGTGCCCTTTCAGCGAACGCTCAACCCAGCAGAGGTGAACATACAGCTCCGAGGTCGCAGCGGCCGCTTGATTCTGGTGAGTGTGAGTGAACCCTTTTCGATTCTCGAAGGGGAGGGCCCTTATACGGTTCCCAGGGCCGTCACGGCAGAGCTACCCGATGAACCGCTAAATCGGCGGCAGCGAACGCGCATTGCGGGAGAGCTCGAACTGCCACCGCGCGTGTTGCAGGACCCCGATGCACGCGTTTCGATTGTCACCTCGGTCTGTCCGGAAGACGGTGCGCTGCCTGACCACATCAACGAATGCATCATGTTGCCGGTGAACCGTGGGCCGGCGACGCTCGACGCGGACGGAGCGTTTTCCGCCGATGTCAGCGGCGTGAGCATTTTGTCTGGCGACGCGACGTGGCCCAGCTTCAACGAGGGCACCGTTGACGGCGGGCTGGTGTTCATCTCACCAGGTGAGCGCAGCGGCAGCGTGCCGTTGGGCAGGCTGAACCCCGGGGCGCCTCTGCCAACCAAAACGCTGACAGTGAAGTTGATAAAAGGCTTCAGCGATGACGAGCCGCTGGAAGGGGCCCTCATCAACCTTCAGGGTGGCATCCTGATCGATCCGGATTGTCCCGAGGGCAACTGCGATCTCGCTCGACAGGTGGCCGGGTCCGGAGCCTTCCAAACCGTCAACCAGTTCTCGGATTGGATCACCGATGTAGGCAACCTGGTCAGCAACCCCGGCTTCTCTTGTCCGCTGTCCCTTGCGCGGGGATTCACCGACGCCAACGGTGAATTCACCTTTACGCTTGATCCGGAGCACATGGTTTTTGTCGCGAAGGCGCTCAACGCGACGGGCAGCGTTCTCGAGCAGCTTGGGGACACCGTTCCCGGGGCGATGCCTCCCTGGACGCGCTATTTTCCGCTGCAGCTCAAGATGAACGCCTTGAGTTTGCTGGACGAGGAGCAGAGTTACGGTTTTATCAACGCAAACGGACAGGCGACGGGGGCCGTATACCCATTCTTCTACGACGTGCAGACCAACAAGTTCCATGAAGGCAACCTGGAGCTGACGCTGCCCGCGCCCGGAGAGGACCCAGATACCAACCAATATCCGGTGCTGTTTGAGAACTCGGCCAGCAATAATCTCTCGTTTGTATTTCCGCCCGTGAACGCTGACGAGCTCGAGCTCAATAGCGATCCGTTCATGCCTGGGTTAACCGTAGGGTTGGCAACGAGGGAAAGCCCGAATTCCGAGCCTTTGCTCCGATTCAGCGCGATTTACGGCTACCCCGACCGTTCCCGTTTCCCCGACGCCATGTTCGATATTTCCCGGGAGCTAGAGGTGCGCTTCGTCCACGACGCGCTCACGTTTGGCGCGCTGCAGAACGTCACGCTCAAGTTCGGCAATTCGCGTTATTCCCTAGCGGTAACAACCGACGGCGAGACCTGTAGCGTCGAAGGCGACCAATACTCAACGACGATTCCGAACGCGCATCGGCTGGAACCTGGTATCCACACGCTGCGGCTGGAAGCCTCGCTGCAGGCTAGCGATAAGCCCGTTTCGCGCGAATTCCAGCTGGTGGTCCTATCGGGACCCGACTGGCTCGCGGCTGACTCCCTGGAGAATCCAAGAATTGCCTGGTCGCCCGACAGACTGGAGCTGATCGCCAACGAAAAACCCCAGATGCTGGACGTTTCCGCGACGGTGAATGAATACGACATCGGGACGCTGCAGAATGACTCCCACAACGACGCAATCCTGACAGAGACGGTCGACTCGCACGGCTTTTCGGGCATTCGTCGCTTCGGGATGAGTGACAACCAGGCGATGAACCGGGTGCCGGCAAACGTCCCGTCAGGCTTGAATCCACCGCCGCTGAGTGGTGGCGTGGGCACGATGCAGTTTGGTAGTCCGGTTCCGCAAACGCTGATCGACACCGGCAAGATTCCGCTGTTTCGCTACGTGTGGGGCGTGCCGCCCATCGCTGACGCAACGCTGGGCGTCGATTTTTGGTTCAAGCTGCTGCTGACGTATTTTGGCCAGGTCACCATCGGCGAAAGCGTCACCAGCAAGGTCGAAATCAATCCGGTCGTTCAGGCCGGCCTCGATCTGTTTATCGACGTGTCGATTCTGTTCGATATCGTCAGTCTGGACATGACCGCCAGCCCACAGATCGGTATCGAAATGCCGTTTTGCGTGATCGACGGTGCGCCGCAAACCAGCGAGGAGCTGTTCAAATTCCTCCTGCGTCTCAGCTATGAGGTGTCAGTTGGCGTGTGTCCGCTATGTATCGGCGCGGGCGGCACGTTTACGCCCGTTGACCTGTGCGAAGGAAACGGATGCCCGTCGAGCGGTCCCGGCAGCATCTGCCCCGATGCCAAGCTAAGCGCGCTGCGGCTTGATGCGAACAAAGGCGATGAGATCAACCGGCCTCAGCTCAGCGGCCGGTACAGCGCGATCGCCAGCAATGGTCGAGGCAGCTCCCTGGCTGCTTGGGTTGGTGATGACGGGCATATCTACTCCCAGGAAGTCTCCGCCGGTGGCAGCCTGATCGATCAGCTGGCCATCGCTAGCCCCCGAGGCGTAACCGGACTGGACACGGTCTGGTTCAGCCGTGACCGGGGCCTGATGGTTTGGGCGCAAAGTGCGCTTGATGAAATAACGTTCGAAGAATTTCGGCAGGACTTTGGCTCGCGCGGATTTGACGACAACTGGCAGCCGGTCAGCAGCCAGCAGCATCTGCGTTACGCGCTCTACGAGAACGGCGGCTGGTCGGCGCCGATGGACCTGACGCTACCCAACGGCGGCGAGGGCGGGGTGAAGCTGGCGGTCTGTGCCGATGACCCTGTGCGAGGTTCCGGTTGCCCCGCTGACGGTGAGGCGCTGGCCGTTTGGACCCGGGATTTAGATGGTGACCTGACGGGCAATCAGCGCGTTTTCTTTTCGAGGTTCAACGGCAGCACCTGGTCCGTACCGGAAAGAGTCGATCCGGGCAGCAACGCCAAGGAGCTGCAGCCCAGCGCAACCTACGTCAACGGCAATCCGGTTGTGGTCTGGGTGCGTAACCCCAGCCGCAGCCTGGCTGATCTCGCGCAGCGGGAGTTGGCCTACCGTTTTCTGAACAGCCCCGATGCCGGCATCGTTCCCACCGAGCTTGCAAAAGGGGTGGCATCGCCCATCGTGCGGAGCGACTCGCTGGACCGGCTCATCGTGGCCTACTCGGCGGCGACAGACTCGGCTGCCTTCCTCGGCAACCGGCGTAGCCTGCGCCTGGCTATTGCTGACTGCACCCTGCAGCCCTGCAGCTGGGCTGAGCAGGAGATTCTGGACGATGACCAGCGCCGAATCTACGTGGAACGGCCTCAGCTTGAAGTCACCCCAGAAGGATTTGCGGTCATGGTCTTCCGGCATCTGGGCTACGGCAGCCTGAACGGCCAGCCGCTGGCGCGCGCCGACGACAGCCCCGGCGCCATCAGTGGTTTGGGCGATCTCGCCATGATCACCCTGGATCTGGAAACCAACGCGAATTTTCTGGAGCCGCTGACGGTCGACGGCGCGCTCAACCTCAATCCGCAAATGGCTTATGACCCGCTGCTGGACGAGTTGCTGGTGACCAGCGCTCCGGCCCAGGCATTGGTGGCTGGCAAAAACTTGCCCGGCAGCAAACGCCGCGTTGCCGGCGGCTCAAGCCGGCTCGGCAATGGCTCAGGTCCACGACTGAACCGCCTGGGCAACGTTCCTGATCTGGCGGTCGTCAGCATCACCGCGGACGCAGAATGGCTCGATCCTTTCCTGCCGATCACCGTTCGTTTCGAAAACCGCGGGGCGCCGTTCGATGGCGAGGTGCCGGTCATTCTGAGCTGGGATGGCCCGGCGGATACCGGCCGCAGCGCGTGGTTTGAGACGATCCCCGATCCTGGATTCAGCGGTGCAACGCGCCAATATTCAATTGGCTTTGCGGAAGGTGACTTCCCCGATGAAATTCATCGTCTTTACGTCACTATCGATCCCGAGGGTGAGTTCTTGGACCGCAACGGCGGCAATAATCAGCTCACTCGCCTGTTTGGCCAGCTCCCGGAGCCGGCGATCACGCTGGTCAAAACCAGCCCGCGAACGCAAACAACGCAGATCGATTTTTCCCCGGTAAACGATTTGCGCGTCGTGGGTTACCGGATCTACCGGTCGACCGACGGTGAATCGTATGTGCCAATTGGAACGACGTTTACGAACGGTTATCTGGACGTCACCGGAAATTCGCAACAGCAGGCGTTCTATCGCGTAACCAGTTTCTCGGCTCGGGGTCAGGAATCAACCCTCGGACCCCCGGCCGAGCGCCAGCCGGTCAAGACGGAAGTCATTTTCCAGAGCGGTTTCGAGCCTCGGTAACGGGTCTTGCTAGCGCACGTATTCGGCGCCGTGGTAGTGCACCAGGTCCTGTTCCTCCAGCTGGATGGCGGCGACGATATAGACCGTGATCACAAGGGCAAAAACCGCATGCGCGAGGGTCATCGTCGGTGTCGCCCAGGCGACGATAATCCAGCCGACGTAGAGCGGTTGGCGGACCAGCCTGTAGAGCCCCGGCGTGCAAAACGCTGGGTGGCGGTATGCGCGTCCACGGAAGTTTGCCCACACCTGTGCGAGGCCGAAGAGATCGAAGTGGTTGTTCAAGAAAGTGCTGACCAGCACGATCGCCCAACCGACCATATAGAGGGTGATCAGGGTGATGCGACCTGCCTCACTGGGCACATCCCAGCAGAGTCCGCCGACCGGCTGCCATAACGCCATCAGGGCTCCGAGCGCTAACGAAGCAAAGAGCACATAGGTGCTGCGTTCCGCGGCCTGCGGAATGATCTTTGTCCAACGTGCCTCGAAGCCCCGCCGTGCCATGCCGCTCCACTGCCGGGCAAACAGCGACAGCAGCGCAAAGTTGATAACAAGCGCCTCCAGCATCGTCCGCGAGGGTTCCGCATCGAAGCTGGTGGGCGTGCCGAAATTGCCGATGAAACCGATCGCGTACACAAAGACGACCAGAAAGAGCAGGTAGCTGAAGGCCCCGTAGGCCAAGATCAACGTGCGTTTCATGAGGGGTTCCTCCATAGATTGAGTGTTGCTGAAAGCGTATGGAGGGCAGTATTCGGGTTTGGCGGTCGCAGGTAATGACGCCCGGGTGACCATCTGTTGACCGTTGTCTGACCCACAGAAGAAACATAGAAAACAGCCTGTTATGACCGATGGAGGCGCGTTGTCAGGACCTTCGTTTGTCCGCCTCGCAGAAGGTCTCAAGGCTGCGGGGGGGGGGGCTATCGGAGGAACGGCACCGACGTTACCGGAGGAATGATGAGGGCCTGGAGGCTTACAGCAGCTTGGCGGGCTCTGAGCTCAGCCAGTCGATTCGGACCTGCTCCATGTGATCGATCGCGGAGTGTGCGTCTTGCGCAATAAAATCGACGTCGATCAGGTTGCCAAGGTTTGGTTCCAGATCAGTGATATGACCACTGACCATGATGTGGGCGCGAGGCTTCGACACCCGGCAATCCAAAATCAGTTTGGCCAGGCTGACGATCATGTCAGGCCGGCTGGCCGAAATGCCCAGAAACTGATGGTCGGAGCGGGAGAACAGCGACACCAGCTCTTTGTGCGGTTTGCTCGTTTCCACCTCGATGTCCCAGCCGCGCCGGCGAAACATATCGGCGGCGATGGTCACGCCCAGGGTGTGGTATTCACCGGGAACGGCGGTGAAAAAAGCGTGCCGTGAGTTGTTGGGCAACGGCGGCACCATCGATCGCCGGAGCTTCCGCATTATGGCGTGGAGCCGACCGGACGCGATGGTCATCTCAACAAAGGTACGGGTGTCCTCCGCCCAGCACTCACCGAGTCGCTCAGCGGCCCCGGCAAAGTAGCCGAGATACAGCGTGTCCATCGACACGCCGCTTAAGATCGCCTGATCAATAACCCGTTCGGCGCGCTGCTGGTCGGGGCAGGTCAGAGCCTCACAAAACAGATCCAGCTGCAAGGGCGATAGCCGGTCGGCGCCACCCCCATTGGGTGCCAGGGTGCTGGCCAGCGAATCGGCCAGGTTGGCAATAATGTCGCCCGCAATCTCCGTGATTGCCTCCTCGGGCAGGCGGTGCAGCGAACCAGGCTGGCTGATCGAGCCGGGGCCTTCCGTAAGCCCGGCTTCACCGTTGCCGGCGTGAAGAGAGTCCGATGTCACGAGTCCTGCTTGTCCTTTTCACCATCGCTGGCTGACTGGCGCGCCTGAACGACGCGCGTACGGGGGTGGCGATCCTGGGTCAGCGTCAGGGTCACAGAGCCCCCTTTCACGCCGCTTGAGAGCGCAAAACCGGGCCAGCTTTTTCTACCCCATATTTGTAAGATATGTTAGACAAACAAGTGTGTCAATATTAATTGACACAGTCCGTCGAATAACTATCATGGGACGTCGGAAGCCCGTCTTTATTGATGCGTGTTGTGGGGCGCATCCGCGGGTGTTTGGGCTGCAGCGGCCTTATTGGAGACAACGTTTAGTGCGGGAAACGAAGCATCAGAAAAAAGCCGGACAGTCGATCCTGCTGACAATCGTGACCCTGGATCGACACCTGGCGGCCTCCATCGGGCGAGCCAACAAGGCGCTCGCAAAGCACTACCCGGGGTTGCAAATACGCCTGCATGCGGCCACCGAATGGGCGAATCATCCCGACGCTCTGGCGGCGGCCATCGAGGATGTCAGCGCATCGGACCTGGTGGTGTGCTCCATGATGTTTGTCGACGATCAGGTACAGGCGATCATGCCCGCGCTCATGAAGCGACGAGAGCAGTGCAAAGCGATGGTGTGCTGCGTATCCACCGAAGAGCTGGTCAAGCTGACCCGTATGGGGCAGCTCGACATGAAGAGAGAGCGCAAGGGCCCGCTGGCGCTGCTCAAGAAGCTTCGACCCAAAAAAGAGACGGGCGTAAAAAACGGCCACACGGGCGCCGGGCAGATGGCCATGCTGCGACGTCTGCCCAAAATTCTGAAGTTTATTCCGGGAACGGCGCAGGATCTGCGCGTGTATTTCCTGGTGATGCAGTACTGGCTATCCGGGTCGGACGAAAACGTCGCCAATATGATCCGGTTGCTTGTCGCCAAATACGTGACCGGCACTGGGGCTGGCAGCGTGCCGCCGCCCATCGAGTATCCCGAAGTGGGTTTGTATCATCCAAGCCTGCGAGACAAGGTTTCCGAATCGTTGGAAGACCTCCCGGCGAAGGCTGCTGCGCCGACGGTTGGTCTGCTGCTGCTCCGCTCTTACGTGCTCGTCGGTGATGCTCGCCATTACGACGGCGTGATCGCCACGCTGGAAGATCGCGGTCTGCGCGTGGTGCCGGCGTTTGCCAGCGGGCTGGACCAGCGGCCGGCTATCGAACGATTTTTTATGCGCGACGGCAAACCCACCGTTGACGCGGTGCTCTCGCTCACCGGTTTTTCACTGGTTGGGGGGCCCGCCTATAACAATGCTGCCGCCGCGGAGGAAATACTCAAGCGACTGGATGTGCCTTACCTGGCCGCTCACGCGCTGGAATTTCAGACGCTGGAGGAATGGAACCAGGACGACCGAGGGCTCTCGCCGGTGGAGTCGACCATCATGGTCGCCATTCCCGAAATCGACGGGGCGACCGTGCCCTCGGTGTTTGGCGGACGCTCAAGTTCAACCTGCGGGCATTGTGAGGGCTGTTTCCGGAAGTGCGAGTTCAAAGATGGCGCGGCCGGCAGAGACATGATCGCTTGCACGGAGCGCGCGGAGCGGCTCGCTGACCGCGTACAGAAGATTGTGCGTCTGAAGCACGCGGAGCGCGCCGACCGTCGTCTTGCGGTCACCCTGTTCAATTTCCCGCCGAACGCCGGCGCCACCGGCACCGCCGCGTACCTGTCGGTCTTTGAGTCGCTGCATCAGACGCTGGGTGCGCTGAAGGCCGCGGGTTATCACGTTGAGATTCCCGAGACAGTCGACGAGCTGCGCGATCGCGTGCTCGGCGGCAACTCATCGCGCTACGGTCAGGACGCCAACGTACACCAGGTGATCGCGGTGGATGACTACGTTCGCCGGGAAACCCATCTGGCCGAGATCGAGGCGCAATGGGGCCCCGCGCCGGGGCGGCAGCTGAGCTCAGGCTCGTCGCTGTTTGTGCTGGGCGAGCGGTTTGGCAACGTGTTTGTCGGAATTCAGCCAAGCTTCGGCTACGAGGGCGACCCGATGCGGCTGCTCTTTGAAAAGGGGTTTGCGCCGACTCACGCCTTCAGCGCCTACTACCGATGGCTGCGGGAAGACTTCGACGCCCACGCGGTGCTGCACTTCGGCACCCACGGGGCCCTTGAGTTTATGCCGGGTAAGCAGTCCGGTCTCGGCGAGGCCGACTGGCCGGATCGACTGATCGGCGACCTGCCGAACTACTATCTCTATGCGGCCAACAATCCCTCCGAAGGCGCGCTGGCCAAACGTCGAGCCAACGCCACGCTGATCAGCTACATGACGCCACCGCTGGCGGAGGCTGGCCTGTATCAGGGGCTCAATGATCTAAAGGCAACGCTCGAGCGTTATCGCGGTACGCCGCCAACCGCCAAAACCGAACTCGCCGAGATGCTCGAACTGATCCAGGCACAGGCGGCGCTGGTGGATCTGGCGCCCGCAGAACCGGCCTGGGAAAACCCCGCACAGGAAGCAGCAGCGCTGAGCCAGAAAATCCTGGAAATGGAATATGCGCTGATTCCCCATGGCCTTCACGTCGTCGGCGTTGCGCCGAGCGAGCACGATCGAGTTGATATGCTGGCCGCCATAGCCGCCAGCCGCGAGGAAAGCGAGGTCTCCCGGGATACGCTCGGCCAACTCGTTGCCGGCGTCACGCCTGACGAGCTGGCGGACAACGCCGAACATCGATCGTTGCTCGTCGAGCTGGCTGAGACTGATCAACTCCTGACCCACGAGGCGGAGCTGCCGGCCCTGGTGGCAGCGCTGGATGGGCGTTTTGTGGCGCCGGCCCCCGGAGGCGATATCGTTCGCAATCCCGAGGTGCTGCCGACGGGCCGCAACATCCACGGCTTTGACCCATTTCGCATCCCGTCCGCGTTCGCCATGCAGGACGGCGAGCGGCAGGCGCAGCGTCTACTCGACACCCACATGGCAGACGGGTCTCCCATGCCCCGAACGATCGCGCTCGTGCTTTGGGGGGCTGACAATCTGAAGTCTGAAGGAGCGCCGCTCGCGCAGGCGTTGGCGCTGATGGGCGCGCGCCCCCGCTTCGATGGTTACGGTCGAGTCTGCGGTGCCGAACTGATTTCACTGGAGGAGCTCGGCAGACCGCGGATCGACGTGATGACCACCCTGTCGGGCATATTCCGCGATTTGCTACCGCTGCAAACGCGGCTGCTTTCCGAGGCGGCGTACCTGGCGGCGAGCGCAGAAGATGAACCGGCGCCCATGAACTTTGTGCGGGCAAACACGCTGGCATTTATGGCGCGTAACGGCACCGATCTGGAAACCGCAGCGCTGCGGGTTTTCTCGAATGCTGAGGGCGCTTACGGTGCCAACGTCAATATGCTGGTCGATAGCGGCAGCTGGAATGACGATGACGAACTTGCCGAGGCGTACAGCCAGCGTAAGTGTTTTGCCTTTAATCGTAAGGGCACCGCCACCGCACAGCCGGAGCTCCTCAACAGTGTCCTGTCCAAGGTTGATCTGGCATACCAAAATCTTGAGTCGGTGGAGCTGGGCGTGACCACCATCGATCACTACTTCGACACCCTCGGCGGCATCGGCCGGGCCGTCAAGTGTGCGAAGGGAGAAGCGGCGCCAACTTACATCAGTGACCAGACGCAGGGCGAAGGCAAGATCCGAACGCTGGCCGAGCAGGTGGCGCTCGAGACCCGTACCCGGACCCTGAACCCCAAGTGGTTCGAGGGGATGCTCGAGCATGGCCATGAGGGTGTACGGCAAATCGAGGCGCAGCTGACCAATACGGTCGGCTGGTCGGCCACCACCGGCCAGGTCGACCCCTGGGTGTACCAGCGCGTGACCGAGACCTTTGTGCTGGACGAAGCGATGCGTAAGCGAATTGCTGAGCTAAATCCAAAAGCATCGGTCCGCCTGGCCAATCGCCTGATCGAGGCACACGAGCGGAACTATTGGTCTCCGGATGAGGAGACGCTCGAAGCGCTCAACCGAGCCGGCGACGAGCTCGAGGATCGGCTGGAAGGCATCGCCCTAGGCGCTGACTGAGCCGGGGCGCCCGCTGGGCGTCCGATCCGCAAGCAGCAAAACCCTTAACAAAGACCCTCGGCGGCACCATTGCCGCCAGATCCCGACGTGAGGCTTTCCCTCGGCTCGCATACACATCCCGCTCGGCCCTTCAGTCACTCCGGTGGGCGCCGCGCGGGTTATTGTTAATTGGTGGCAATAGCCGGTAAGGCACTGATTTCCCGTGAGCTTGGCGTGAAATTCGGGAATTTCGCCTGCCAATTATGACTAATATCCCTAAATTTTGAACGCCTCCAGCACCCGAGTACACGGCAGCGACGTTTCGTGGGCTGTGGGTTAACAATCCGGCGGATTTTCTGCGTCCGGCTGATGCCTCGGCGAGCCCAGCTCCTCTCGCTCTCGTCGTGTGAGGGTCGCGAATTCTCGGCTGGAAGCGTTTGGCACTCTGGTGTTGGACTGCGCCGTCAGCGGCCAAACCGACACATCTGCTAACGGTCGATGCCTTGCTTAACTAGTTCATTAATGGGGTTTTTCTAAGGCTGGCTCCCAGATTTGAAACCATGGTGTCAGCCTCCGTACACGCCAACTCACCTTGGCCTGCAACCGCAAATTCCGGGTCTTCGGACCGAGTGTTGCCAAACCCGAGAAACTGCTTGCTCCGCGTTGTTACAATTTGTTACCGTTGTGTCCGTGTTGTTTCACAGCGCAAAAAAACCCCGCCAATGCGACCATTTGGTTGCTCAACTGTCGCCTATGGCCAGGCGTTTCTCCCGCTACGTCTGTCTTTTTTCCCTGATTTTCGCCGCCAGCAGTGCATGGGCGGCAAAACAGACGCAACCGCCATCCTGGGACCTGCAGGATCAGTCGAACCATCGATTGATTATTGCGACCCCGAGCGAGATCGACGGCGCGGCCGTCACGTTTGACGTCATCCAAAAACTTGCCGGTGAGCCCGGCGAAAAGTCGATCACCCTGGCCTTCGATGACGCGACGGTTGCGCTCATCGGCGGCAAAGGCCGCTACCTCCTCGCCTACACCGACGCGGAAAAGAAGCGTTTCCCCGCCGAGGGCTATCACCGAACCGAGCCTCGGGTTGTGCGCAACCTGCTGGCCGGCGAGATCATCAGCGGCTCCTCGCCCGCCGCGATTGAGATGCTGGACGGTACCGCCCAGCGCAAGTTTGCTGACTCTCCTTCAGACCACGCGGACTTCCTGCTTGCCCAGCTGCAATCGGGAGATCCCTTCCTACAGCGCCTCAGCGCCGCCGAGATCCTGGGGCGTCCCTCGTTGATGGAGCAGTTCAATGCAGACCAGACCAGTCAGGTTTGGGACTTTGCCGCAGACGTCAACCGCGACCCCATGGCGCGAACAATGGCTCTGCGAATCGGATTTGCCAGCGATGGCTACACAGAACGAGCCAGGACGGTGGTTCGCGGGCTGCTCGATACCACGCCGGTATCGGTTGTTCGCAACGACATGTACTGGCCCGGGCTGGTCTATACAGCGTTGATCGCGCTGGCGGATCAGTTTTCACCCGGGGAGAAGGACCTACCCGCTTTTGCCAGATGGATGGGTGCTGCCCATCGGGGTGTTGTGGAAGCAGCGCTACGAGGCATTGGCAAAACCCAACCTGAGAGGGAGCTCACGGAAATCTATCGGGCCTTGGCGCAGCCATTTTTGGCGGCTGAAGCTCGGCAGGTGCTGCAACAACGTGTTCAGGGGGTTAGCAAGCGGTAGCCACTTGTGGCGTAGCCACGGTAGCCCGTTTGATCATTTCAACTTGGGAGGTTCTGCGTGAAACGACGCTCGTTTAGGGGGTTCTATACCCTCGTTCCACTACTTATCGCCAGCGTGGTCTTTGGGCCACTTGCACTGGCGCAAACCAAAGACGGTCCACAGGTCCACGAGGCCGTGCGAACCGGCGTATCCCCGCCGCTGAGGCAGCTCGCCAGAGAATTTGAGGCCAACCAACCGGCCCGGCCCAGTGAGCAACAAAAGCCGCAAACCGTGCCTAATATTCTGAAGCCCGATTTCCTCGATCGCGGCCGCAAGCAGGCACCGGCCTTCGATCCGACTCGCAAAGCGCCAACCGATAAGCGCGCTCCGACGCTGGATCTGAGCTTCGACGGCTACAACAACCTGGACAACGTTGAGGTCTTCGGCGGCCAGATTTCGCCGCCTGACCCGAACGGTGATGTCGGTTTGAATTTCTACATCCAGTACATGAACCTGGGCGTCAAGATCTTCAATAAGGCTGACGGTTCACTCGCAGCGGGCCCCCTGCCAGGAAATATTTTCTGGACAGGTTTTGGCGGACTCTGCGAATCGAACAACAACGGTGACCCGATTGTTCTGTATGACGAAGTCGCCGATCGCTGGCTCTTCTCGCAGTTTGCTGCGCCAGTTTCCGCCAACGGCCGCCAGTGCTTCGCGATCTCCCAGACCAACGATCCCCTGGGTGCCTATAACCTTTACGAGTACGCCATTCCGGGCATCGACTATCCGAAAATCGGAATCTTCGATGACGAGACCGGCGCTAGCAGCGGTTACTACCTGACCACCAACAACTTCCCCGGCGGAACTTTCGGAGGCGTGTCTATCATCGCTGCCGATCGCGACGCGATGCTGGCTGGTGATCCGACCGCGACCTTTATCGAATTCCAGGACCTGGCAGGCAGCAGCCCAGATTTTGCTTTTGCCCTGCAGCCAGGACACATTGAAGGAACGGCCGTTGCGCCCGCGGGTACCTGTAACGTCATCATCCAGGCCTTTGACGATGAAGTCTGGGGTGTGGGTGGCGGACCCGACGGGTATCGAATCTGGGAGTTCTGCCCGGATTTCGATACGCCGGCCAACTCAACATTCTCGGCACCAACCCTGCTCGAATCTGCCGCCGAGTTTGACTCCGAGCTTTGCGGTTTTGGCGCGTGTATCCCGCAGCCGGGTACGCCTCAGCTTCTCGATTCGCTCAGTCAGTTCACGATGTATCGGGCCGCAATCCGCGTTAATCCGACTTCCGCACCGAATTCAACCCGTTTGGTTCTCAGCCACACGGTTGACGTCGGAGGCGATCAGGCGGGCGTGCGCTGGGTAGAAATTGACTACGCCTCCGGCGCTTCAAGCATCGTTGATGAAGGCGTTTTTGCTCCGGATTCCGAGAATCGCTGGCTGCCGTCTATCGCGATGGATATTTCCGGCAACATCGGTATCGGCTACTCGCTGGGTAGCGAAAACACCGAGCCTTCAATCTATTACACCGGTCGCGAGGCCACCGACCCGGCAGGCACGCTTCAAACGGAAGCTTCCTGCGTCGACGGCGGCGGCGTCCAGACCGGATCTGATCGCTGGGTGGACTACTCCTCCATGAGCGTTGACCCGGTCGACAACTGTACCTTCTGGTACACGACTGAGTATTACGCGGCCACCAGCGCAGTCACCTGGAACACGCGGGTGTGCTCGTTCCGGTTTGAGAGCTGCGGCGTAGACCGCGTTGTGCTGACCGAAAACACCGGCAACACCGAACAGCTGGTCTGTACTCCGGGCAACCTCGAGGACATCGGTCTTGACGTTGCACTGAGCACCGGCGCCATCGATCCGGTCGACATGAGCACGGCAAACCTGCCGGCCGGTTTCACGGTGAACTTCACCGCGAACCCCGTCGACCCGACACCGGGTTCTACCGTTGCGCAGATTTCCGTTGACGGCAGCGTCGCTTCTGGGAGCTATACCTTCGACCTCATCGGCTCTGCCGCAGGTCTCGAAGACGGGGCCGTTCCGGTTACCGTGGGCGTATCTAATGGGGTACCGGCGAACGCACCTGAACTGATCGCGCCCGTGAACGGCATCCGCGACATCGGCGGCACCGTCACGTTTGAGTGGACCGCCGTACCTGGCGCCACCAGCTATCGCCTCCAGGTGAGTGAGTTTGGCGCCATTGTCGTCGATCAGGAATCCACCGAGACCACGTTGACCGTGGACATGGATCTGGAGCCCGGCGACTACTTCTGGCGCGTCGCAGCGATCAACCCGTGTGGCGAGTCAGCCACTTCGCCGGTGAACACCTTCACGGTGGCAGCGGCGGCTGGGGCATTGGTGCTGCTCGTCGACGACGATGACAACACGCCTGACGTCAGCGATTTCTATGCAGACTCGCTGCAGAACCTCGGCCTGACCTTCGACGTCTTTGACACCCTGAACAGCGACACCACCGAACCTGACGCCGCAACTCTGGGCGACTACCAGGCCGTGGTTTGGTTCAGCGGTGACGAGTTTGGCTTCCCGGGCACCTCAGGTCCTTCAGCCGACAGCGAAGTGGCGATTTCCAGCTACCTCGATGGCGGCGGCTGCTTCCTGATCAGCTCACAAGACTACTTCTTCGACAAGGGGCTGACCCCGCTGATGACCGACTACCTCGGCGTTGCCGCAGGCCAGTCTGACGTCGCGCAGGGTACGGTCACTGGCGACAACGCGTTTGCCGGCCTCGGCCCGTACACGCTGGACTACGGCGCTGCTGGCTTCAGCAACTTCAGCGACCAGCTCGACCCGATTGGTCCAGACACCATCACCTACCAGGGTGATTCCGGAAACAACACTCAGGTCGCCGCTACCGGCGTCAGCAATGGCGTCTACAACGCTGCTTACCTGGGCTTCTCGTTCCCGGCTGTTCCGACGCAACCCAACCGGGATGCGCTAATGGAGCAGTTCCTGGTCACCACGTGTGGTGTCGGCGGCAGTGCCGGTGGTGGATCGCTTGAAGGTACGGTCACGGTTGCGGGAACCTCGCTGCCGATCGAAGGTGCCCTCATTACGGCAACCCGTGCCGGTGCCAGTGTTACGGCCCTCAGCGGCGAAGATGGCTCTTACAGCTTCGACGTCCTGACCGCCGGCTTCTACGTGCTGGAGATCGACGTGCCCAACGGTGGTGATGTTGATCCGACGATCAACGTCGAAGTCACCGAAGGTGGCATCACCGTATTCGACTTTGCGGTCGATGCGCCTGCAATCGCGTTTGACTCCTCGGCGGTCGTTGAGACGCTGGGCAGCAACGAGTCGGTCACCAACCCGCTGGTACTTAGCAACCTCGGCACGTTGGCCCTCGACTACCTGGTGAACATCGGCAGCTACGACTTCGGTCTGCCGGCGGCACCGCTGTCAGCCTCGGGCAACAACAACGCAGTCGGCCGGCGCAGTTCTGCCGGTGAGTCAGCGGCCCTTACTGCGCCTGAGTATCAGCGCGGGCCTGCCGACTTCACGGCACTGCCAGGAGACGTCCTGCTGTCAGCACCGTATCCAGAGGGTTCACCCCTCGGTATCACCATGTCGCCGGAAGGAGACATCTGGGTGGCTGACCTGTTCAGCGGCAACACCGTGCGCTACAACTCCTCGCTGTTTATCGAAGAAACGATTCAGCATCCGAGTTTCGGCACGACTACCGGTGTAGCCTTCGACAGCTCAACCAACACCCTGTGGTGGCTGGACGCTGACTTCCCGGCAATGGTTCAGGGCGACCTCGACGGTAACTTCCTGAACTTCTTCATCCCGCCGACCTCGCCCGGTGGTCTGATCACCGGTGTTGAATACGACGCAACGCTCGACGCGTTCTTCTACATCGACATCGTGACGGACGACATCTACGCCGTGGATCGTCTGGGTAATCTGCTGCCGGGTTATCCGGTTCCGCAGACCAGCCTCGACACCGGCGCAGGCCTGTTTGGTAACGGCCTGGATGTCATCGAAGGCAAGCTGGATGTGCTGGTGGGTGAGATCTCCGCCGGTCAGGTGACGCAGTCTGAAATCACCGACATCTTCGGCACGAGCCTCGGCGTCAACACGCCGCTGACGGCGATTCCGGATGACTTCATCAACGACCTGGTCCGCAGCCGACTGGATCCGAACGGTGTGGTGTATGTGGTCGGTAATGCCACCAGCGCCATCTACGCCGTCGAGCCGGCTAACCTGACCCTGGCAACGCCATGGGCCAGCGCTGAGCCCGAGGTTGGAACGATTCCTGCCGGCAGCGATGCCACGCTGGATCTGACCTTCGACTCAACGTCACTGCCCTTCGGCAGCTACAGTGCTGAGCTGAACGTTGGCGGTAACTTCGTCAACCAGGCAGAAGCCAAGCCGCTTGGTCTGACGGTTGAAGGTGCACCGGGTCTGTCTCTGTCACTGACCGCGTACCTGGGTTCCGATACTGGCGACCTGTGTGCCGTCGGTGGTGGATCCGACACGTTCCCCGCCGAGACGACCCAGGCCCTCACGTTCTGTGTGGATCTGGCGAACACCGGCGACACGTTCTTCTCGAACCTGAGCGTCGAAGTGCCGTCCCTCAACATTACGCTGGACGACATGCTGCTGAAGGTTGGAACACCGCCGCTTGGACCGGGCAGTGAGCTGACCTACTACTTCGTGGTTGCCGCGCCCAGCGGGCTGCCGTCTGCCATCGAGGCAACGGCGAGCGGTGATCCGAGTGATGCCAGCGGCGATCCGATTCCGGGTCCGGGTACTCAGACGTCAAGCGATTCGGTGACGGTCGACCAGGGCAACACGCCTCCGGTTGCGCTGAACCGTAACGTGAGAACCGACGAGGACGTGGCAACGTTCGTGAGGCTGCGTGGAACCGACGAAGACGGCGATCAGCTGACATTCACGGTTACCAGTGGTCCCAGCAACGGCACCATCAGCGGTACGCCGCCGACGTTGACCTACACGCCAGACGAGAACTTCAACGGTGTGGATTCGCTGACGTACACCGCCAGCGATGGAACCTCCACCTCTAACGAAGCGACCGTGGCGATTACGATCAACTCGATCAACGATGTACCCATGGCTGATCCGCAAAATCTGGCTACCAACTCGGGAACCTCTGTTGCCATCACCTTGACGGCAACCGACGTGGAGACCGCAGCGCTGGATTACGCGGTGGTGAATCTGCCCAGCAACGGCGCCCTCACGGGTATTCCGCCGGTGCTGACCTACACGTCCAACCCGGGCTTTGTCGGTACGGATTCATTCCAGTTTGTCGCGCTTGACGGCACTGACTCTTCGGCTGAGACCACGGTGTCCATCACCGTGAGCGATCCGAATGGTCCGCCGATTGCCAACGCTCTGGAGACCACCACGAGTGAGGATTCGCCGATCGCCATTACGCTGTCCGGCTTCGACCCGCAGGGTGGGGTGCTTTCCTACACCTTGCTGAGTCAACCGGTGAGCGGAACGCTGTCGGGTACCGCGCCAAACCTGGTCTACATGCCTGGCTCCGACTACAACGGTGCTGACGCATTTACGTTCCAGGTGAGCAACGGTGTGGACAGCTCAAACGTCGCAGCGGTGAACATCAACATCGCCGCGGTGAATGACGTCCCGGTCATCCTGGGTGAGTCGTTTGACACGGCGGTTGGAGCCGATGTGGCTGGTAACCTCAGCGACAACGACTCCGACATCGATGGCGACACGCTGGCCTACGAGGTGCTCTCAGGAGTGCAGAACGGCACGCTGACGGTTAACCCCGACGGTACGTTCACCTACGAGCCCAACGCCAACTTCTCCGGCGTCGAACGCTTCACCTACGGTGTAACCGATGGTGCAGCTGCCGGCCAGGCTGAAGTGGTCATCAGCGTTGGCGAGAGCCTCTTCCGTAACGGCTTCGAATAACCGAAGCTCACAAGCTAGGAGAAAAGCGCGGCTTCGGCCGCGCTTTTTTTTGGCCTCGTATCGCCGTGCTTCCAGGCTAATCGGTAAGCAAATCCAATCCCTTGCGTTCTGCCGCTATTTCTTGCGTCGGTTCGGGCCAACGCTAATACTGGGAAGCGTTGCTGCCAATGAGGGCAAGGGAATGCAAAAGCGATGGATAGCGGTTGCGGCGCTACTGAGTCTGAGCGGGGGGCCGCAAAGTGTCTGGGCTGTTGATCCCCCACGAAATGGCTTGATCGGTGAATACCTGTTTAGCGAGGCCGTTCCCGGGGGCGTAAACTCCGGCACCGTCGTCGACACCAGCGGAAACGGCAGCAATGGGAGCGCCAACGGCGGCGGCTGTTTGCTCGGTGTGCCCGACCGTTTCAATACCAACAATACGGCGTGGGAGTTCAACAGCGACCGTTTTGGCTCGGAATGCAGTTTTAACAACAGCATCGATCCTGCCGAGATCGTTCTACCGCACCTCCCGATAACCGACAGCTTCTCGGTGGCGGTTTGGCGAGGTCGGGTCGGCGGCGGGTCACCGCCGGATCTACCGATTACCGGTGGCAGCGGAAACCTCAGTTCGGATAGCTGGATCTTGGGGCAGACTGACGGTCAGGCAAACGGCAATAGTCCGCCGACGGCCGCGTGGTTCCGGCTGGTGGTCGGGGCCGATCCCTTTGGCAGCAATCCGCCTGGACAATCGAGTCGGGTGTCGCTCGTCATCCCAGCCCAGGGCGTCTGCCCGGGATTTGCGCTTACCGATGACGAGACCCTGACCAGTTCGAATACTGACGAATGGCGGCTTTATGTTGCGAGTATCTCGTACAACGCTACGGCGAATGAGACGACGGCTACACTCTACCGCGGCAGTCGCGATCCAGCTGGGGTTGAGCTCAATCCGCTGAATCTCATCGACGTTTTTTCCGATACAAAAACGGGTCGCTGCGCAAACCCCAGCGCCACCGATCCAATTTATCTTGGCAGCGCCGCACCGGACGAGCGGCTACGAATACTGTTCGGTTCGCTCGACGACGTTCGATTCTACGATCGCGCGCTGGGTATCGATGACGTCGTGAACCTGTTTCGGGAGCGGGAGTTTGTCAATCAGCCTCCAGAGCTCCTCAGCGGCTTTGCGGATCTGTCCACCCCGGCGGGGATACCATTCGTGCTGCGCGTCAGTGATTTCTTTAACGATCCCGATAATGATCCGCTGACCTTCGAAGCCGTCGGCCTACCGCCCAGCCTGACCCTGGACGACGGCGTGATCACCGGCGCCCCAACGGCTGCTGATCTGGGTGCCGGACCAGTTTATACGGTGACGGTCACCGCACGCGATGATGTCGGCGGCGCACAGAGCGACGAGTTCGATCTCACCTTGAGCAACATGGCGCCTCAGTTTCTGCCGCTGCCGGCTGATCAGCAGGTCCTTGTGGGCGATGCCATCAGTATCGACGTGGCTCCGCTGACTGTCGATCCGGACGGGCAGCCGCTGAATTACTCGCTAACCGCGCTGGACAGCGGTGGGCAGGACGTCACCAGCCGGTTTTCGATCCTCAATTCGACCACACCGGGTCTGATTACCGGACAGGCGTCTCCGGATCTGCTCGTCAACCCAACGGTGACGATCAACGTGACCGTTCGGGATCAAGACCAGGGCGGCATAGACCTCGGAACTCAGGCGAGCGCCAGCTTTGACTTAACGATCAACGATACGGCACCGGTTGATTTGATCTTCGAGCGTTTCTTTCCCACCTTGCAGCAACCCTGGTACTTCACTCGAGTCTCCGATGTCGCCACTACGCCGGACGGCACCGTGTACCTTGCTGACTCGGCGCGAGGTCGGGTGCTGCGTTTTTCGAAGGACGGGCTGCTGATCACTCAATGGGGTGACCTCGGAAACGCCCCGGGAACGTTTGTCTTTCTTAGCTTGGAGCTGGCGGTCAGCGCGGCCGGTGAAGTCTTTGCGGCGAGCGGCCCGCGGCTTCAGCGCTTTGGCAGCAACGGGCAATTTCTTCAGCAGCTGGATTTCGGGGCAGGTGATGAGATTCTGGACCTGACCGTAGATGCCCTCGACCGTCTTTATCTGCTGTTTTCTGACCGCGTGGAAATACACTCAGCCACGTCTCCGGGTAATAACGTGGAAGCCGTACTTCACGGTTTGGCTGCGCCCACGGCCCTGGCCGTTGGCGTAGACGCGCGTCTGTACGTGTCGGATAACGCGACAAGCATTTCCGTATTTTCGCCACCTGCGTACGACGCCCCGTCCGCCACGGGCGTCGCGAACGCGGGGGTCCTAGCGTTTGATGCCGAAGGCCGGCTCAACACCGTTGGTGCCGGCGATGGGGTACTGCGCCGCTATGACCCGGATCTTGCGTTGCTTTCCCAGGCTGATGTGTCGCCGTTTGCAGGCGCCAACCCTATTGCGCTGGCCGTTAGTCGCGACGGGCTGACCTTCCTTTCCGACGGGCCTTCGGTTTTTGGGATCGATGAGGCGGCCACGGCTTCCACTTTCACCTGGCGTTCGGCCAGCCAAGCGGCCGGTCGGTTTGACGGGCCGCTGGATATCACTGCGGACGACACGGGTAATCTCTATGTTGTTGAGGCCAACACCAGCCGGGTCCAAAAATTTACCTCCGCGGGCGTCCTTATCGATAGCTGGCCGCTGCTAGCGCCGGTCGCCGCGCCGGAGACGGCGCAGGTTTATCTCCTGGCGACCAGCGGCGCCAGCCCCCATATTTGGATCACAACCGGTGACAGTCTCGAGGTATTCGACGAAGGCGGCACGCCCCTGGCGCCGCAGCCGCAGATTGCTGGCCTTGATCAGCCTGGCCCGATCGCCCAGACGCCAGCCGGCCGTATCGTCGTGGCAGACCTGGCTTCCGGCAGCAATGAGGTTTTGGTGACCCAGCTTGATGGCACTGTTGTGGAAGGGCCCTGGGACCTGACCGGCTGCGGCCCCACCGATCTCTCCATCGGCGCCAACAACCTGCTCTACTTCCTCTGCGAGTCCGGAGCGCCTCAGCTCGCCGTTTTCACCGAGGCGGGTCAAGAGATCAATCGATTCGATCTTCCCTCGGACGCTGACCCCCGCGGTTTAGCGGTATCGGATCTCGGTCTTGCCTACGTGCTGGAGACCCGTTCGACGGTGGATCCAACCTTTGGCGTCACGCGTTTCGACTCGGAGCTACGAATCTTCAGTAATACGCTGGGCGCTACCGCCAACGTGGACCAGACGGTGGGTACGGGCGGCTATTCGGCTGGCCGCTTCAACTTTGTTGGCCCCGTGGCGGGCATCGACCTGGGTCCAAGTGATGAGATCTATCTGGCAGAGCCCGGGAACAATCGCGTCCAGACGCTGACCCCTTCGGGGTTGGGTCGCAACACGAAGGCTATTGTGGTTGCCGGCGGCGGGGATTATCCCGAGAACTATCTGTGGGAAGCCACGCAGATCAATACCAACAATGCCTACGACAAGCTGATCTATCAGGGATTTACGGCAGACCAGATCCTCTATCTACACCCCGACAGCAGCTTGGACCTGGACGGCAACCCGCTGACCTTGGAGGTAGACGGGGAGCCGTCTATTGCGAACCTCCAGGCGGCGTTTGCGCCCGGAGGGTTTGCCGAGGATGCCGACAACCTGGTGTTCTACCTTGCCGATCACGGTAGCGCTGACCTGTTTCGAGTAAGCCCTACGGAGGTGGTGGAGGCGTCCCAGGTGGCGACCTGGCTCGCCGACCTACAGCAGAACACCTGGCCCGCCCGCGCCGTGCCTCCGGCCGGCGTCAACGGCTGGATCACCGTGATTTACGAAGCCTGCGAATCCGGGTCCTTCCAGGATGATCTGGCGCCGGCGGATGGTCTCGCCGGCAACCGGCGTCTGGTCATCACAACCTCTAACGACGGCCAGAACGCCAACTTCATCGCGCAGGGGTTCCTGAGTTTCAGCTACCAATTCTGGATCAACGTTTTTAACGGCTTTGACGTACGCTCGGCCTACGACGCTGCCGTGCTGACGGTCCAGGAAACCTACGAAGATCAGGATCCCATTTTCACGCTGGTGGATGGTGGTGTCATCGCCACGGATCTGGATGAATATTTCACCGGCGGCGGTCAGAACTTTGGCTTTGCGGCCCGGGTGATCGGCAACGGGACGGCCAACGCCTTTTCGGGTCCACTTATCGAGGACCCGGTGCTGCCACAAAATTTGGGAAGCAGCGCTTCCGGTGAGGTAATCGTGGAGTCGATCAGCGACCCCGACGGCGTCGCACGAGCCTGGCTTGTCCTCCAGCCGCCGGAGTACCAGGTGCGAGACAGCTTTAACCCGGTTCTGGAACTACCGACGGTCGATCTGCAGCCGGCGCCCACCGGGCCTTTGCCAAACCGCTACCGCGCAACCTACAACAACTTTACGACCGAGGGTGAGTATCGGATCGAAATCCTCGCCCAGGATACGTTCGGCAACGTTAGCCAGTTCAGCGCCAGTGACCTGACCGTGACCGCTGGCAATCCGCCGAAGAACAAAGCCATCTTGCTGGTCTCTGGCGACAGCAGCGATCGTGGTCAAGCGTTTTTGGACAACGGCGATTTTGCGTACCAGGCGCTGCTGCGGCAGGATTTTGTAAACGACCTCGATCCCGCCACGCCGAACGTGAGCAACGTAGCTGACGAGATTCGTTATTTCACTCAGGGCCAGTTCAGCGGCGCTGACGTTGCCCAGCCAACCATCGCGCAGCTCGAAAGCCTCAATGGCCCGTTTGTCGACGCCATGACCCAGAACATCATTCTCTACCTTGCCGCAGATTTTGACCCGGTTCGGGACGGCTTTGTTTTTCCCGGGCTCGCAACCATTGGCGTTGCTGAGCTGGAGGCTTTCCTTGATGAGGCTGAAGCCTTGCTGCAGGGGCGCGCGACATTGGTGATCGAGGGCGAAAACAGCGGCGCCGTTGTGGCTCGCCTGGTTGACAGCTCGCCTCGCCGGGTCGTCGTCAGCTCCGGTCGTCTGGGCCAGGCCGGCTCCCTGCTGGAAGCCGGCGCTGTCTCTTTTTCGAAGTTTTTCTGGAACGCGGTCCGCGACGGCTTCTCGGTCGGCACCGCCTACCGGCTGGCCCGTAACGCCATAGCCGGTGTCAACAGCGAACAGCAGGCGCTGCTGGACGCAAATGGCAACGGCATTGCCAATGAGCGGGAAGATGAGGCCGAGGCGCGATCGGTTTTTCTTGGCCCAGGTATTTCCCGCGCGGGAAACGGGCCGCTGGTGGGAGGCGTTCAGCCTGACCTGGTGATCGACCAGGAAGCGGTGAGTTTCCGTGCAATCCGCGCCAACGATGTCTCGGCAACCAGCCCGCTTGCAAGGGTTGTCGGCGCGGTTTCGGTGTCCGGCGGCGGAGACGAGCTAGGCACCTTTGACCTGGCCCCGGTGCCAAGCCAGCCGGCGGCTCGAAAAGGGCAGGCGCAGATCAATCTGGGCGATTTCGAGGGAGTATTCGACGGCTTCGACGCCGCCGGCGACTACGACATCGCGGTCTTCGCGCTCGACGAAAACGGCGACCCGTCGGCACCGCAGACAGCAACGCTGCGAAAGACCGCAGGTCCCGACCGTTACGAGCCTGACGATACCCCCAACACCGGTACACCCACGCTGCTGGGTGCCCCCCAGCAGCGTCATACGCTACAGCCTCTCGGCAGCGGCGACGCCGCCGAGGATCAGGACTGGCTGCTGCTCTCCCTGGCCGACGAGCCGGCTCGCCAGGCGCGGTTGACCTTCAGCCAGCTCGACGCGGGTCTGACGCTCAGCGTACGGGTTTTTCCCGACGCCCGTCTGAGCGACGCTTCTGTCGACCCGGTGCTCGATGCGCTGGTTCTGCCGATGGGGTCAGTGCCTCAGGATGTGGTGCTCCCTGACTCACTGCCTGGCGGTCGGTATCTGGTACGGCTGGCGGCAGCTCTGATCAACCCGGCATTGCGGGAAGATCCTTCCGTGGGTTATCTGGTGGGCCTGGCCGACCCGTTTGCCGATCTTGAAGGTGAGCTCAGTGGACTTGTGCTCGACGCCGCGTCTATGGTTCCGCTGGCCGCGGTCGTGGTGGGGCTGGACGGGACTGACGAGGTTGGACGGACGTTTAGCTGCTTCAGAAACTGCGGGGCCGCCGGCGGGCCGGGAGGCTTTCGCCTGCGCCTGCCGCAGGGGAGCTACAGCCTCCGCCTGCTACGTCCAGGCTATGTCACGCAAGATCTCGGTACATTCTCAGTACGCCCAAACGCCGTGACGCCGGTTCCGACAATTTTGTTGAATCCGGAGGGCTCCGCGACAGCGCCGAGCGTCACCGGCGCGGCCGCGTCCGCGGAAGGTGAAACGGTGATTCGAGTCTCAGCGTCGGTCAACGCCAACGGTAGCGAAGCCAACGTCGGGGTCCTGGTCGCCCGGCCCGGTGAGCCCGTGCAAGCCGCTGCGGCTCAGGCGCTGGTCACCGGCAATAGTGCGCAATTGCTGGAGCTTCCCGTTAGCGGCCTGGATTGTGAAACCACCTATGAATTTACGGTCCGGGCTACCAGCGCGGGCGGTACGGCAGATGCCACCGTGGTTTCGGCAAGCACCGGCACCTGCACATCAGCACAAATCTTTGCGGACAGTTTTGAGGGGTGAGGGCACAACGCGTCGTAATTTAATGCTTTGATTCTATTGAAAAAAACATGGGTTCGCGGCAAAAGGCGCGCCAATCATCAAAATTCTCTGCAACATTTTTGCGGCCGGAACGTATTACCAATAACAGCCCAGCAGAAACGTAGGACCCAAATGAAACACTTCAACACCATCATGAGCGTATTGGCCGGAATCTTCTGCCTGATCTACGACCTGTGGATGATCCAGGCGGGCAATCTCCCGGCAGTCACGATGATGTTTGCGCTGGTTGCCTGGATGGGGCTGCTGCTGGCGTTTTTTGCCAAACGGCATCGCGATCTGCGTCAGCAAAGCACGATTTAAGCCACTCTCAATTTCATTCGTCGCTTTCGGCGCCGCGGCGCCGAAGCGGCCATTCGTCCGTCTTTTGACCTCCCTTTAGCCGAACCGGAATACCGGGCTAACGCTCTCGTGTGGCTCTGCGCGCGCCGCCTTCATCGACTCACGAAATTTTTTGCGTGAGGATTGGCGGACTTTCGTGACGTTGTTCGATCTTAGAGGTAAGGGCAGTCACTCACTGCCTGAAACCCAAGAACAAGGGGTCGGCGTCATGAATCTTTACCTGAGGCTGCTGCTCGTCTGGATGCGCAATCTGACGACAGCAAAGCAACACTTCACCCACGCAGCGCAGAGCCGCTTTCGCGTATTGCCTCACGATCTCGACGCGTTTGGCCACATGAACAACGGCCGCTATCTGCAGATCATGGACGTTGCCCGGATCGAATGGATGATGCAGACGGGCGTTGCGGGCGCAATTCGCAAACACCGCTGGGCGCCGGTGTTGGGCGGCGGCGTGATTCGCTATCGTCACTCGCTAAAGCTCCTGCAGTGTTACCAGGTCTCGACCCGCTTGCTGGGCTGGGACCATCGCTGGTTTTATCTCGAGCACTGTTTCGCGGATCAGCGCGAACGCTGCGCGGCCGTTGGAGTGACCCGCGCCGGTCTGCGCCAGAGCAACAGCTGGATGCATGCCGACGAGGTGGCAGAACGTGTGCACCCGGGCGCCGCGTCACCCCCGATACCGGGGCACATCATCGATTGGATCAACCTGGAAGAGCAGATGTATCGGCACGGCGCCGGTCGCGAGGCGCTGCCCTTTCGGGATGCTGGCGAAAGGAGAATCAGCTGATGTTTCGTTCCAGGGAAGCAAGTACACGGTTTTTTGTGGGGGTCACCGCTCACCCGGTAGCGGTTTTGGCGGCAGCCACGGTGCTGGTCATCGCGAGCGGACTGGGTTTGACGCGACTTGTCAAAGACACCTCCGTCAAAGCCTTCATCCCGCCGGGGCACGAGTCGCTCGTGGCGGACAGCAAAACCACCGAGATTTTTGGCCTGTCGGACACCATTGCGGTTGCTCTGGTGAGCAACGAAAACGGGTCAATCTTTCGGCCCGACGTGTTGACGGCCCTGGCGGATTTGTCGGAACAGATGGCTGTCCTGCCGAACATTCGCTACGACCGAGTCACCAGCCTTGCTACGGAGTCTTCCATCAGCGGCGACGATGGCGCCATCAACATCGACCCCTACGTTGATCCGTTTGCGCCCGAAGACACGTTGATCGCGGGCAGCGAGCAGCGCTGGCGGTGGATGACGCCGCACCAGGGAACGCTGGTCAGTGACGACGGTACGGCCGCGGCGATCCTGGCGGAACTTGAAGATGCGGCAACCGCCGATGAGACCTATCGATCCGTTATGGCGATGGTCGATGAGGTGGCACTCGACGGTATTACCATCCATGTGGCCGGCTCTGGCGCCGTCAGCGGCTACCTGAGCAGCTACATCGACCAGGATGCTCGTAAGCTTCAGCCGCTCGTGTTTGTGGTGGTGCTGGGCTTCATTTTTCTGGCGTTCCGCCGTGGCTCTGCCCTGCCGGGTCCGCTCCTTGTGGTTGCTGGCTCTGCCGCCGGGTCGCTTGGCGTGATGGGCTGGTGTGGGATTCCCTACTACGCGATCACTAACGCGCTGCCGGTGATCCTGGTGGCCATCTCGGTGGCGGACGCGATTCACATTCTGTCGGCCTTTTATCGGCTGAAGGCAATGGACGAGCAGGCTGAGACCCGGGATCTGGTCGTGCGAGCCATGGCGTCCGTCGCCCGGCCGGTGACCCTGACCACGATTACAACCATCGCTGGCTTTCTCGGGATTGCCGCCATGTCCATCATGCCCCCAATCACCTGGTTCGGTGTCTTTGCGGCCCTGGGTGTAGCGCTGGCGTGGGTTTTTTCGATCCTGGTGCTGCCCAGCGTGCTGGTGCTCACCAAGCCGCGCCCCAGCCCCGCCTTCTCGACCTGGAAAGAAGGCAAGCCGAGTGCGCTTGGCCGTGCCCTAGGGGCGGCTGGTTGGTTCACCCACCGTCGTTACCGCACCACGCTATTGACCTTCACCGCATTGACGGTGGTAGCGGTATTCGGCGCGCTGCAGCTTCGTGTCGATCGATCGCAGGTGGAGAATTTTGCCGCCGGTGAACCCATCCGGATCGCCGACGAGCTGATCAACGAGCGATTCGCCGGCACGGCTTTTCTCGATGTGCTGGTAGAGACCTCGCAGCCCGACGGCCTGCTCGATATCGAGGTGATGACACAGGTTCGCGAGCTGCAGCAGTACTTCGAAACGCTGCCCCACGTGCAGAAAACGGTCTCGATCGTCGACTATCTCAGCCACCTGCACGGTGCGGTCCAGGAGCTTCCAAAAGCATCGCTGGATGCCCGCGTACTCCCGGACACCAGCGAGGCTTTGGCCGAAACGCTGTTTCTCTATGCGATCAGTGGTGACCCGACCGATCTGGAAGAGGAGATCGACGGCGACAATCAGCGAGCCCTGATTCGGGGTGTGCTCAATGCTCACTACTTCAGTGAAACGCGGCTGGCCGTAGAGGCGATGCAGCGCTATATCAACGAAGAGTTCAACCGACCGGGCCTGACCGCTTCCCTGAGCGGCGACGTCAACGTGAGTTACCACTGGATGCGAAGCCTGCAGACCTCTCACTTCAAGAGCGTGCTGCTGTCACTGACCCTGGTATTGGCGGCTTCCATTGTGGTTTTCCGATCCGCCGTGGCGGGGGTGCTGTCGGTGGTGCCTGTGGTGTTTACGGTCATCGTTCTGTATGCGTGCATGGGCTTTCTGAACGTGCATCTCGAGCCGGCCACCTCGATGTTCGCCGCCATTGCAGTGGGTGTAGGCGTCGATTTTGCTATCCATCTGGTTGACCGGCTCCGCGCCACAGGTGACGTTGAGGGGGCCGTTTCGGATTTGACCGAGGAACGATTGCCGGCAGTGGCGCGTGCCTGCTTCTTTAACTCCGCGGCGCTGGGCTTGGGATTTTCCGTGCTGCTGGTCAGCGATCTGCCAACGTTGATCCGGTTCGGTGGCCTGGTGGCAGTGGCCTCACTGGCCAGCTACCTGGCGGCACTGCTGGTGATTCCGGCGTTGCTTTCTGCCGAGCAGGCGGTGCGGGGACAAAAGCCGAAGGTGGGCCGGCGGGCTGACGTTGTAGTGAGCCTGACGCTGCTTGGCGTGGTAATCGCCGGTCTCTTCAGCACCCAGGCATCCGCTGCGCCAAAGGACGCGAACGAGATCGCCGCCGCCGTCGCGGAGCGCGAAGAGGCAACGTCCATGCGTCGTGTCCTGAAAATGACCCTGACCAACAAGCGGGGCAAGGTGGAGCTGCGTGAGGCGATTGTGCATAAGCAAAAGGCTGAAGATGCACGACAGACCCGCATCACGTTTCTAGAACCCAAGCGCAGTCGGGATATCACGTTTTTGAGTCACGACCGCGCGGCGTCCACGGCTGCCGACCAGCGCTGGATGTACCTGCCTGCAAGCCGCAAGGTTCGACGGATTCCGGCTTCCCAGCGCGGCAAGAGCTTTCTGGGCACCGACTTTTCGTATGAAGACATTCAGTCTGAGCTGAAGTTTGCGCTGGATGACTGGGACTTCAGCTATGAACGCGCTGAGAGCGTTGGCGCCAGCACGAGACATCATATTGCGGGGACTCCGAAATCCAAAAAAATTGCCCGCGAATTGGGTTATGGCGGATTCACCGCCGTGGTCGATGAAGCGACCTGGATGCCACGACGAATCGAGTTCAGCGACTTCAAGGGACGAGCTCTGAAGACGATCACCGTCGGTCGAGTGGTCCAGGTCGACGGGATTTGGACCGCAGAGGAAATCCTTGCGGTGAATCATCAGACCGGACACCAGACGGCGTTTACGTTCTACGACACCAACTATTCACAGCCCCTGGCGAGTCGGCTGTTTGAACCGCAAACGCTCGGCCGCGGCCTCGGCCGTGAATTTGCGCAGAGCCTCGGAGAGTAGTGTCATGACTCGCGCTGCTCGATTCGTGCTGCTCACCGCGCTGTTCGTTCAACCCCCAGCGAGTTTTGCCGCAGAGGTTGATGCTATGGCCCTGCGGTCCGTTCTTAGCTACGGCTATGGAGACAGCGGCAGCCTCAATCAGGGGCAGCTTGAACTCGATCCTTCGCTGTCGGTCAGCTTTGGCCCCGACCGCCTGCTGGTGGCGTCAGCACGCGTTCGGCTGGACGCTCATGAAGCGCTGGAACCGGGCAGGGTTCCGCGGGACAACTATAGCCGTGGTTCGCGGCCGCTGGAGCTTGGCAACAGCGGTAGCATGGAGCTGCGCGATTTCTATCTGGAGTTTCGCTCCGATCGCGGCCTGGCTCGCTTCGGCAAACAGCAAATCGTGTGGGGGAGGCTGGACGGCATCAAGGTGCTCGACGTCGTTAACCCACAGGATTTTCGGGAATTCATTATCGACGATTTTGCGGATTCCCGAACGAGTTTATGGAGTGCCTATTTCGACTACAGCTTCGGCAGCTGGCGCGGCGAGCTCGCCCTGGTGCCCGATGCAACGGGCCATACGATTCCGCGGGCTGGAGCCTGGTTCGAACTTACCGCTCCCAGATTTCGTTTTGGCGCACCCACGAACTCGGATAGCCCGGCACCGGTGCTCGAAACGGTGCAGCCTGGCATGGGGCTCAGCGATACGGCAGTCGGGCTTCGGCTGTCCCGACAGTTTGCCAGCGCGGAATTCAGCGCCGTTGCCTACTCGGGCATCGACCCAGAACCGCTGGGGCGTCTTCTCACCGGTTCCGAAAGTCCGGTAATCGAACGTTTTTATGAGCGCCGTGAGGTCTTGGGTTTCAGCTTCGACCTTGGGTTGGGCGCCAGCGTGCTGCGAGCGGAATACGCCTATCAGCCTGACCGGGTATTTAATCTTCGGGGGGCGACAGGGCTTCAGACGCGGGAACTGAACCAGCATCGCGGAGCGCTGGGCCTAGACCTTGATGGACCCCTGGGCGCCTTTATCAATATCCAATATGTGGTTGACTCGATTCCCAACGCACCGGACACGCTGGTGCGACCCCAAACCGATCGTATCGGTACGGTGTTTATTCGTCGCACCTTCGCTTATGACGCGCTGGGCCTGGAAGCGCGCTGGTACCGGTCCTTTACCGACGACGATGATCTTGTGTCGCTGAGCGCCGACTACGCGATCAACGACAGCACGTCCGTCGAGCTTGCCATGCAGTCGTTCAGCGGGCGGGCCAGCGGCTTGTTTGGGCAGTTTTCACAGCAGGATCGGGTGATGGTCAGCCTGACCCACACGTTTTGAGGAAGGTCATGGCGGGAACAGTCCAGGATCAGTCGCCTTCGCTGGCAGCACGGCTAAAGCGGCTGGACCCGGGTGATGGGGCGAAGCAGTTTCTTGAGCTCAAGGCCGGAGACGTTGCCGAGGTTGATCCTGGCCTGGGAGACGCTCAGGCGTTGCTCTCATCCATCAGCGCGGCGATCCGCGCTCGCGCGGTCGACCACAGCCGCTCGACTGAGCGAACGGATATGTCGAGCGCTTCTGAGGTCTCGCCGGTAGTCAAGCCGGCAAAATAGCGGCATTCGAACACCCTCGCCAGGCGCTCATCCTCCTGCTCGACAATCTTCAGCATTTCATCAACCTGCAAGAGAAACTCGGCGCGTTCGTGGCCTTCGTCACCGATGAGCGTGTCGGCCAGCGTCACTTCCTGTCGCGCGCGCTTGCCGGCGGTGATGTAGCGGATTTCGTCAATGATGATCTGCCGCATGATGGTCGCCGCGAGGCCAAAAAACTGCTTTCGATCTTCGGCAACGAGGTCTCCTCCGGCCAGGAGTTTGACGAAGGTTTCGTGTACGAGCGTGGTCGCGCCGCTGCCGGCCCCGCCGGCGGCGCGGCGCCGGGCCATAGCCTTGAGTTCGGGGTAGAGAGAGGCGGCAAGCTGATTGAGGGCAGCCGAATCACCGTTGCGGTGGGCCGCAAGCAGCATCGTCACACTGGCGGACAAGGCCAAAACTCCTGCTGGGTTGCTGGGGGACAGTCGAAAATGTTGCACAATCGACTCACGCCCGCAACCAGCAGGTGGTCGGGGTACCGCTGCAGGTGCCTTGGAAAGACACCTGCAGCGGATCGTGTTAGTCGACGCGAAACACGTCCCGATCACCGAGCTCGGCACCGATCGTGGTATTCCGCCGGATGACGTCAGCGAGACGGGTTTGCTCGACCTCCTGGCGCTGCTCGCGATTGAGGATCCGCGTGTACCAGAACCGGTCACCGTCTCGGAGGCGTTCAAACTGATCGGCGATGACCGCGCCAACCAGCTCGCCGACCATCGCACCCTCCAGTGCGTCTTCTGCCAGCCCCCCGATCCAGGCGTCTACCTGGTCGGGCGAGTTATAGGTTGCCAGCAGCCGGCGTGATACCTCAGGGTCACTGCTGATCGCCTCCAGTGATCGAACTGGCGCTAGCCCCATGGCCTGTCGAAGGCTGTTGTAATCCGGCAGGCCGTGGTCCCGGCCACGCTGAATGTTGAGGGACACCAGATCGAAGCCGCCGGACCCGGGCAGCCCAAACAGGAAGTTGCGGACTTCGTCGACCACATAGACGTCAAAGTCTTGGGAGAGCTGACGCGACATGCCGCGCAGCAGCGGCTCGATGCCGCCCTCGTCCGTGAGCCTGGCCGGTGAAAAGAAGGCGTCAGCCAGGGATAGGTGTCCAAACGACGATTCGTTCATGGCCCGGTTCAGTCGCAGCAGAATCGGCGGCAGCAGGGTGTGGCCCATTCGGTACGAAGCCGTCGAGAACTCGTTGACGATTCGGGCGTCGACGCGAGGGTTGTAGCCGCGGTAGTCGTCTAGCGCGCCGGGCCCCAGCAGCGCCGGCAGGAATTCTTCATAGGTGATGACCTGCAGCAGCCCGATCACCATCCTGCGTGCCTGGGCGTAGAGCTCGTCGCCGGTGAGCCTCGGATTAGCCGCAGCCAGCCGTGCTACCTGACGATTGTGCTCGCGCACAAAGAGGGTATGCATCGCGGCCAGGCCGATCTGCTCATTCGCGCGGGGATCGCCGGCCAGAAACAACTCGCTGCTTTCGCCGCCGGCATTGGCCAGGCCATCGACGTTGAACGGCAGCAGGTTGCCTGCGCTCACGCGCAGTCGCCCGCTGTCATCGAGTTCACGAAGCGCCTGGGCGCGCTCCAGATCGGAGCCGTAGACGTTCGAGCCGTCGATCCATCCCGTGATTTCGTTGATCTGCTCTCGCGGATTGTCCGCGCTGGTGCCCGTTTCCGTGTCATACAGGGATCGATTGAGCAGGATTTCGATCGCTCCGGTGGCGGCGGGATCAAACCATGGGTCGCCGCGCGGGACGTCAACGTTTAAGGCCTCGGCCGGGTCAGCGCCATCCGTGAGGTCGAGGTCGTGATCAAGAAACTGACCCCATTGCCACAGAAAGCTGGAAAGCCGCAGGGTGTTTGGCCGCTCTTCAGCTTGGGCGCTGACCTGATTGCTGATCAGGCGCGCTGAGGGTCGGTCAAGCCCGGCGGGGGTGCTAATGCCGTCTGTGTAAGCTGCCGGGGCCAGCCGTGCGAGTGCGGTATGGCTCGCGTTGCTGGCCGGGTTTGCCCGATTGTTGTTGCGGCCGTCAATGGATGGGGCGAGGCGGTTTGTGGTCAAACCGTCGCCGTCGCCCCGGCGGTTGCCCCGTCCATCTCCCTGCTGCTCGCGGCGCAGCCGCCTGACCGGCGAGCTTTCGCTGCCGCGCTCATCCGCTTCACGCAGCAGCGCTTCCGCCTGCTCTTCCACAGCCGGGCCCGCGGTCTCAGCGTTTCGCGCCG
Organism: Pseudomonadota bacterium; assembly: GCA_038747195.1. GTDB lineage: Bacteria > Pseudomonadota > Gammaproteobacteria > Xanthomonadales > SZUA-38 > JANQOZ01. The sequence goes on along the minus strand of JBCDKA010000017.1, from coordinate 9,018 downwards.
GCTGAGCCAGACCTTGTGGCACAGCCCAGACGCCGAGGACAAACGTCAGTGCGGCGGCCGAAAGCGTCGGCGGCAAACCTGACGCGTGCTGTTTCGTGCGGGGGGCGATCACGGCGTAACCCCGTCTTCGCATCCCTTGCGGCGGCCGTTTCGGGCCGGTCGATTCGCGCGCTGCTCCTCGAGCGTGCTGAACTGCTCCGGCGTCAGCAGCGCCTGCAGATCATCGTCCATCTGCTGTTTTAGGAGCGAGTGATCCTCGCAGCTCCCGCCGCTTTCGCGAAGTTCTCGCATTTGCTGCCGGTGCGACTGAAAGAGCTCTTCAGCGGCATCCCGCTGCTCCGCGCTCAGGTTCAGCGCTTCGAGTGCACGATGATGAGGTGGCGGGCCACGGCGCTCGCCGTTGCGTTCTCGATCGGGCTGCGCTTCGGCCAGCTGGATACCGAAGCAGGCAAGTAGCACAAGCATCATGGTCGTTTTCATCAGTCTTTCTCCGTTGTGTGTCTGAGTCTGAAAAGTTAGGTGCGGAATCGACAGGCTCGGTGCAGCAAATGTGGAGAAAGAAAGGAGAAATCGCCGCGGGCGTTAAGAACCCGTTAAGCGCTGCTATGATTTCGGCCTTGCTGAGTCGCTTAGCCATGACGTTACTCATCCGGCACAAACTGTTCCTGGGCACCGTTGCCATCGTGTTCGTAGCGCTCGCTGCGATGGCGGTGCTGATGGGGCGAAGTTTTGAGCAGGGGTTTTCCGACTATCTGGCGACCTGGGAGTTGCTGGAGATCGAAACGCTGAAAGGCCAGCTGGTCGCAGCCTACGACGAGCAGGGAGACTGGTCTTTTCTCCGGCTGCCGCCACCGGAGCAGCGGCAGCGCTTCGGTTTTTCGCTCAGCCAGCCGCCCGGTGGCCGTCCACCCCCGCGCGGCGAACGCCCGCGCAATCATCGCCCGCCGCCTCGCGGGGGCCAGCCGCCCCCGCGGCGATCTGAACCGCAGCGTCAAGGTTCGCTCCTGGATATCGCGCAGCGGGTCGCCGTGGTGGATGTTGCGGGTAAAATCGTCGCCGGCGCTCGCGAGCCTGTCGAGCAGGGTCGGCGGGAACCGCTTGAACTCAGGGGGCAATCCATCGGGTTCCTGATGATTCTGCCAACGCCAGCGCTCGAACGAAACGTCGATTTGGACTTCGCCCGTCGCCAGTCTCGCAGCGCCCTGATCATCGGCGTTGGGGCAATGCTGGTTGCTGCCTTTGCTTCCTTGTGGATGGCACGTGCGTTGACCGCCCCCTTACCGCGCCTGGCAAAAGGCGTGCGGGAACTCGCCTCGGGAAACTACGAGCAGCGTGTCAGCGTTGAGAGCGGCGATGAGCTGGAGCAGCTCGGCCAGGACGTCAACCAGCTTGGCGTGGCGCTTGCGGGCCACCGAGATCAGCAGCGCAAGTGGATTGCTGAAATCTCCCACGAGCTGAGAACGCCATTGGCGGTGATCAAAGGAGAAATCCACGCGCTTCAGGACGGGGTGCGCGAGCTGAATGATGAGGCGCTGACATCACTGGCGCAGGAAGCTGACCGTCTGACCTATCTGGTCGAAGATCTCTTTGTTTTGTCAGTCTCGGATGCTGGGGGAAATCTCGTCAATCGCGAGCCGATGAGCCTGTCCGGTCTGCTTCAGGATTTCACCGATGAGGCGGATGATGTCGCCCTCGACCCATTACCCGATGTGACCATCGCAGGGGATGTTTTTCGATTGCGGCAGCTTCTCGCCAATCTGCTGAGCAACAGCCGACGCTACTCCGATCCGCCGGTCGAGATCCGCGTATCGCTGACGAAAACGACCGATGCCTGGAAACTATCCTGGGAGGACTCGCCACCGGGCGTCGACCCTGAACACCTGTCGCAGCTGTTCGATCCGCTATATCGCGTCGAGGGCTCCCGCGCCCGTTCCACCGGCGGAGCCGGTCTCGGTCTGGCGATTGTTAAGAGCATTGCGGACGCTCACGATGCCACGGTGGAGGCGTTGCCGTCTGCGCTTGGTGGCTTAAAGGTTGTAGTCCGTTTTCCAGCCGACAACCAAGCGTGAGAGGTTGAGTCCGAGTGAACGGTGAAAAGGTGCTGATCGTTGAGGACGAGCCCAAGATCGCCAGACTTTTGTCGGACTATCTCCTCAGCGCGGGCTATCAGACCGATACGGTTGGCGACGGGGCTGAGGTGATGGCGGCGTTTGAGCAATTCCAGCCTGACCTGCTGCTGCTGGATCTGATGTTGCCCCATCGGGACGGACTGGACATCTGCCGCGAGCTCCGGACCCGATCATCGGTTCCGATCATTATGGTGACGGCTCGCGTCGACGAGATCGATCGTCTGCTGGGGCTGGGCGTCGGGGCTGATGACTATATTTGCAAACCCTTTTCGCCACGCGAGGTGGTTGCCCGGGTCCAGGCCGCGCTGCGACGCGTGAGCTGGCAGTCTCAGCCCGATGGATCCTCGCCGGTGCTCATTGACGAGGACGCCATGCAGGCGCGGGTTGATGGCCAGCTGCTGGACCTCACGCCCGTGGAGTTTCGACTGCTGTCGGTATTTGTCAGCCGACCGGGACGAGTGTTTTCCCGGGGACAGCTGATGGACCACGCTTATCAGGATCACCGGGTGGTCAGCGACCGTACCATCGATAGTCACGTCAAAAACCTGCGACAAAAGCTTCAGGCCGTCAGCCCAGACGCTTCACCTATTCAGTCGGTGTATGGCGCCGGCTACCGCTTTGACCCTGCCGGCTAGCGAACGCTTTGCCGGTCGTCTGGAAGCCAGTATCCAGCTAGGCCGGCGCTGGATCTGAAGAGCCGGTGCCGCGGCGGCGCTCGAGCTCTTCCCGCACCTCGTAGGCTTTCTGCTCGGTGATGTCGAAGCTGGCAACCGCCCAGATCGCTACCAGCGAGGCGATGGCGGGAATGAAGGCGTCGAACAAGCGCATCAGCAGCAGGGTCTGTTCGGTCTGATTGCCCCCGAGCTCGACGTCGAAGCCCGTGACGTTGAGCAGCACTCCGCCGACAGCCAGGGCCGCGGCCATACCGAGCTTGACGACCCACCAGTAGATGGATCCATACATGCCTTCCCGGCGTTCGTTCGTGCTGAGCTCATCCATATCGACGACGTCGGCAATCATCGACGGCATCAGCGTGAACAACCCCCCAAGCCCGAAGGCGAACAGCGGTGCGGGCAGCAGCAGGAGCCAGGGTATGTCCGGGTTATAGCAAAACCATTTGCTGACGTATCCCACCACGGAAACCCCGGTGGCCACAAAAAACGCTCGGCGCTTTCCGATCCGGGTACTCAGCCAGGTGACAAACGTGATGATGGCAAACGTCGAAATCGCGGCCAGTGACCCAAAGTAGCCGGCGTATTCCGCTCCAGCCGCCTTATCGCCCTCGAAGACGTAGTAGATGATCACGTAGAGCTGGAATGACGAAACCAGCATGAATCCGTTGAACACCAGGAACGTGGCGGCACACAGCTTCAGGAAGGGCCGAAACTTCAGGGTGGTCGCAAAGCCGCGGAAAAAGTCACCGAATAGCCCCATCACGCGTTTCATGCGTGAAGTTGCGCTTGGACCGTCCTCAGACTCGTCGTCAGCCGCGACCATGCGTTCCCGGAGCAGCAGCGCCGGCACGATTCCGGCACCGATAATGACAAACGCCAGCATGACCGATAGACCCGCAGCTCCCTGGCGCAGATCGTCAAACATGGTCTCGTTCTGGATGATCACCACAAACCAGGGAGACACCACGTAGGCGAGCTGCCCCATGAAGTTTTGGGTTCCCATCAGCCGGGTTCGCTCGTGGTAGTCGGGGGTCAGCTCATAGCCGAGAGCAACCCAGGGCGTGGCGAACATCGTGTAGGCGAGGTAGAAGACCAGCGACCCGATCAGGAAAAACCAGAAGTAATATTGTTCGCTCTTACCCTCGGGTAACTGCCATAGCAGCGCAAAGAGCACGCCCGCCGCAATGGCCCCACAGAAGATATAGGGCCGCCGACGTCCCCACCGGGAGCGCGTGTTGTCTGAAACGTACCCCATCAATGGGTCGGTAACGGCGTCGGTCAGTCGAGGCAGTGCCCCTAGCAGGCCCACGAGTGCGGGGTTCATGCCCAGCCCCAGGTTGAGCACAACGATCATTCGCCCCATGGCGTCAGCCATCAGGTTGTTCACAAAAGCCCCCATGCCGTAGGCGAGCTTCTGATAAAACGGGATCCGGTCCCGATCGGCGGTTGCGTAGTGGTTCGACGCGCTCATGGCGGAGCACCGTAGCATCGGGCCGGCAAAATTGACAGCGTTGTCATGAAGGCGTATAAGCCAAACTATGACAGCGTTGTCATAATAAATTGATTCATCCGAGGGGCCCTGCCGATGTTACTGACCGAACACCGAAAGCCGAGATCTGCTTTCCACCCGTTTTATGCCGCGCTGGCGGCGTCGATGCTCGCCACACCGTTGGCTTATGCACAAACCGATGAGGACGATGGGGACAATCGAGCGCCGCTGGCGCTGGAAGAAGTAGTTGTCACTGTCGAGAGAAAAACCCAGAGCCTGCAGAATCTCGCCGGTACGGCGGCTTCCTTTGACGGCGAATTCCTGAAGACCATGGGTGTACAGAACTTCCAGGACATGGACGGAGCGATTCCCGGGCTGTCCGTAGCCAACAACGGCGGCAACATCGAGGTCTACATCCGCGGCATCGGATCCAGCAACAACACCGAGCTGGGCGACCCGGCCGCTGCGACCCACCTGAACGGCGTCTACGTGCCGCGCCCAAGCGGCTTCGGATCAGCGTTCTTCGACATCCAGCGTGTGGAGGTCAATGTCGGCCCCCAGGGGACGTTGCGAGGCCGCAACGCGACTGCGGGCTCCGTCGACATCATTCCCTGGAAGCCGGGCATCGGCGTATTTGACGGCGCCATCGAGGCATCAGTCGGTAACTTTGGTGAGTGGTCGACCGAGGGTGTGCTGAATATTCCCGTGTCCGACAACTCGGCGCTTCGCATTGCCGGCTACAAGCTAGAGCACGACTCCTACTACCGTGACGTCGGGCCGGCTAACGTTGGTGTCGCTGAAGCTGCCGACAACACGGGTGCCCGGATTACCTACCTGATTGAGCCCAACGATCAGTGGGCCATTACGCTGACCGGCGACTATATTTCCGAGCAGGGCACCGGTTACACCGGAACGAACTACGCCAACGCCCTGGGTAATGACATCCGGCCCGAGGACATCAGCAGCCCGCGAAACGTGATCGCCCGCGCCTTCGAGCCCATCGAAGATACCAAGCACTATGGCATCAAGGCCCAAATTGACTGGGTTGGCGACCGGATCGGCGTTGAATTCATCAGCAGCTATCGCGATCTGGTTTATGACTACACCGCGGCCACGCCGCTGGCGCCGGACTATCCCGGCGTACTGGAGACGCTGCAGCCGTTCGACGAAAATTTCGACAACTTCTCCCAATTCCGTCTGATCACCGACTCTGAGTCTACGGTCAACGAGCTGCGCTTTTTTAACGTCGACGGCAGCGCTCTGGAATGGACCGCGGGCGCTTTCCTGTTCGAAGAAGAGCAGCGAACCTTCCTGGGCTCTACCGGTGATCGCACCCTGTTCTTCTCCGGCAACGAGTTTAACCAGCGCACGGACACCGACAGTCTGGCCTTCTATGCTGACGGAACCTACAACTTCAGCGACCGTCTGCGGTTTACCGCGGGCGTGCGCTATTCCACCGATGAGAAGCAACGCTTTGGCGTTAACGCCCGCTACGGATTTGCGCTGGGCGCAGGGGATTTTGCCTGCTGCGGCGGCGTTCGGGTCGGCACCGAGGGTTTCGAGTTCGCCGCATTCGGCCGGTCCATTTTTAACCCAGACACCAATGGCGACGGAGCGACCTCAGATCAGGAAGTCATTGACTTCTACTTCGACGGCATTTCTCAGTTCGGAGCGCGCGACAATGTTGATGACGTCTTTGCCAATGGCCCTTTCGGCGGTGATGCGCCGCCAGAAGCACGTGCTCCCTGTCTGGACACGATCGCCAACGACTTCTGGAACTGCGCGGCAGACGGCCTGTTGACCTACGCGGTGCCCTTCCAGGGCGCGATCGCTCTGCAAAACGGTGCGCTGGACGCGAGCTTCACCGACTGGCGGGCGCGTATCGAATACGACCTCACTGACGATAATCTGATCTACGGCCTGATCGCTACCGGTAACAAGTCCGGCGGCTTCAACGACAACATCCCGAACACCGAAGGCCTCGGTCCGATCAATACCGCTGGCAACGCCCCGGCTGCGTTCGACACCGAGACGCTGGCGCCAACCTATGATTCCGAGCAGGTGACCCTGTTCGAAATCGGGTCTAAGAACGAGTTCCTCTGGGGCGAGACGGTCACCCGTATCAACGCTACGGCGTTTTACTACGACTACGAGGACCTCGTGCTCAGCACGCTCGTATCAACTGCTCAGGTGCTGGATTTTGTCGGCGCCGACACCAGTGATCTCGATCCGTCACTCACCGCGCAGGTGGTGAACTTCAACTTCAACGCCTCAGATGCCGAAATCTACGGCGCGCAGATTGAGGGAAGCTTCTTCTTCCCCGGCGACTGGAACCTGAACGCCACCCTCCTGTGGCTGGAAGCTGAGGTGAAAGACTCGCTGGAGATTCAGGACAGTCGTTTTCAGGCTGACGTGGCGCCAGATGATGCGGTGAACCGCTCCATCGCTGGCAATCGCCTTCCGCGCACGCCGGAAATTCAGTTCAACGCCTCACTCAGCAAGAGCTGGTATCTGCCCACCGGCCGCCTGGACTGGATTACCTCCACCGGCTATCGCGACGACCAGTTCATGACGATCTTCAACAGCGAGGACTTCTCGCAGCCAGAAGACCCGCGCCTGCGCCTGAACGACCGCGTCGACTCCTACTGGACCACCGACACCGGCCTCGCCTACGCGCACGGTGACGGCGAGAGCTGGACGCTCGAAGGTTACGTGCAAAACGTTACGGACGAGCAAAACGAGCAGGCGATCATCATCACCCAGTTCGACAACACTCGCTTTTTCCAGCGTCCGCGGACCTACGGTCTGCGTTTCCGCCTGAGGTTCTAAGTCAGGCCAACAAGGAATCAATCGGGTGACCAGTAACGCGACACCCAAGCCATCTGACCCGGTAGCCGAGCTGCTGGGTCAGATGACGCTGGAAGAAAAGGTTGGCCAGCTTAGCCAGCTCAACTTCACCGGTTTGAGCGACAAGCTCCGCGAACAGCTTGCGGCCGGAGAGGTCGGCTCACTGCTCAACGCCGTGGACCTCGAAACCATCAACGAGGTGCAGCGCGTTGCCGTTGAGGAGAGCCGGCTGGGCATTCCGCTGCTCATCGGACGCGATGTTATCCACGGTTTCAAGACCGTCTTTCCCATCCCGCTGGGGCAAGCGGCCAGCTGGAATCCGGACGTGATTGAAGAATGTGCCTGGGTGTCGGCTCAAGAGGCTGGCGCATCGGGGATACACTGGACCTTCGCGCCCATGCTTGACGTCTGTCGGGATCCACGCTGGGGCCGGATTGCCGAGTGTCTTGGCGAGGATCCGTGGCTCGCAAGTGAGCTGGCGCGGGCCATGGTGAAAGGTTTTCAGGGTGAAGACCTGCGAAAGCCCGGCGCCATCGCCGCGTGCGCCAAACACTTTGCCGGCTACGGCGCCTGCGAAGCCGGGCGCGACTACGCCACCACCAATATTCCGGAAAACGAGCTGCGAAACGTGTATCTCCCGCCCTTTAAGGCAGCGGTCGACGCGGGCGTTGCCACGCTGATGGCCTCGTTCAGTGACCTGAACGGCATACCGGCCAGCGGCAATCGCTGGCTGATGACCGACGTGCTGCGCGGTGAATGGGGCTTTGATGGGTTTGTGGTCAGCGACTGGGAGTCGGTCTCCCAGCTGGCCGTGCACGGCCTGACGGCCAACGACCGGGAGTCGGCGCAGGCGGCCACCGAGGCCGGTATCGATATGGAGATGGCAAGTCGAACCTATCATCACCACCTGCCAGGTCTTGTGCGGGATGGGCTTATCGACGAGGCGACGGTCGATCTTGCGGTAGCGCGAGTCCTCCAGCTCAAGTTCGATCTAGGGGTTTTCGATTATCCGTATAGCTACACCAAAGACTACCCGACACCCGCTAATCCCGAGCATCTGCAGGCGGCCCGTGAGGCGGCTCGGCAGAGCCTGGTGCTGCTGAAGAACAAGGCGCAAACGCTGCCGCTGGTGCTCGACGAGATCGATAAACTGGCCGTGATTGGTCCTCTAGCCGACGACGGCTATGAACAGCTCGGCACGTGGATTTTCGACGGTGACGCCAGCCTGAGCCATACGCCGCTCGCGGCGATCCAGGCGGTTGTCGGCAAGTATGCTGAGGTCCACTCAGCGCCAGGCCTGAGCTACAGCCGAGACAAGGAGACGGGCGGATTTGAGGCCGCGGTCGAAGCGGCCAAGTCCGCTGACGTTGTGCTGATGTTCCTTGGGGAGGAGTCAATCCTGTCTGGGGAAGCGCATTCCCGGGCTGATATCAATCTGCCTGGCGCCCAGGAGGCCCTGGTTGCCAAGATCGCCGAGTTAGGGAAACCCATCGTGGTGGTTGTGCTGGCTGGACGGCCCTTGACCCTGGGACCGGTCCTGGATCAGGCAGATGCGGTGCTTTACGCCTGGCACCCGGGGACCATGGGCGGCCCGGCGATCGCTGACGTGTTGTTTGGCCGCTACTCACCGCAGGGCAAACTGCCGGTGACGTTTCCGCGGGTGGTGGGTCAGGTGCCGATCTACTACAGCCAGAAAAACACGGGGAAGCCGGCTACCCCGGATTCTTTTACGCCAATCGACGATATTCCACGCCGAGCCTCCCAAACCTCGGTGGGCAATACCTCGTTTCATCTGGATGCCGGGTACACGCCCCAGTTTCCGTTCGGTTTCGGGCTGAGCTATACGCAGTTTGACTACAGCCGGCTTGAGGTCAGTTGC
>JBCDKA010000016.1:0-45820 GCA_038747195.1 Pseudomonadota bacterium | reverse complement strand
TTGCCAACGAGCTGCGTAAGGCGCGGGCAGAGCTGGCGGCCCGTGCAGCTTACGATGCGGATGCCCAGGCGTTCGGTGCGGTTTTTGACAGCGCCCCAACAGAGATTGCGCGGCTTCGCTCAGAGCTGGATGAATCAACGGTGGCGCCATCATCCCTGGCGGACTTGGGAGTCTCGCCGGACGCGACGCTCGGTGAACTCGAGCAAACGCTTGCCCGTGAAACGGCTGCGGCCTCGAATGCACAGGCCAATCTGAATCAGCTGGAATCCGCACTTGCTGCGCAGCGCGAACGACCGGCGGCGATCAGGGCCCGTATCACTGAACTGCAGACTGTGCTGGATGGCCTTGCGGCAAAGCTCAGCACGCCGGCGCCGGCTGGCGGTACCGCGATCCTGGCTGAGGCCCAGCGACTTACTGCGGCGCTCACACGAGAGACGCGTCGGGCGGAGCTGGCGCAGCTAGAGCAAGAACAGCTCAGCTATGACCTGCGTCTGGAGCTGCTTCGAGCGCAACGCGACGCAGCCCAGCTTGCTTCGGCTGGAACCTCACAGCGAGTTGCCCTGCTGGAGGGGACGGTCAATCAGGCACGGCAGGCCGCCGCCCAGCTAGCGCAAACGCAGGCTGCAGAGGCAGAGCTGGCTGCCGCGGACAAACACCCGGCCCTGCGACAAATTGCGGAGGGCAACCTGGAGCTGACCCGTGAGCTGCCCACCGTGGCGGCGCAGATCGAGCAAGCCACCGCCGAGCTCAACGAGGTGGAATCCCAGATTGAACAGGTCGAGCAGGCCCGGGAACGCGCCCAGCAACGGCTCGATATCGGTGGCATTTCCCAGGCTACTGGCCGGCTGTTTGTCGACCAGCGGCGCAGCCTGCCGCAGTTCTCCCAGTACCGCCTCGACGTTCGCCGGCGGCGGGAAACGCTGGCGGAGATCGGTCTGGCGCAGGTGCGCGTTGAGGAGCAACGCCGCGATCTGACGTCCCTCGACACCGCCGTCGAGCAGGTGATGGATGCGGTGAGGGAAGACCTTACCGCAGCCGATGACCTGCAGACGATCCGCCGTGAGGCGCTGGAGCTCCTGAGAAATCGGCGTGAACTGCTGGAGCAGGCGGCCCGCACCTACCGCACCTATATCCGTCTTCTGGGCGACCTGGATTCCGGGCAGCAGCAGCTGCTGGCCAGTGCCACGGCCTTTCGCAGTTTTCTGGACCAAAATCTGATCTGGATCCCCAACAGCAAGCCGGTTGGACCGGAGACGTTGAGGGGGCTAAGGCAAGCGGTTTCCTGGGCTGCATCCCCTACGAGCTGGACGCAAACCGCTCGTTCGGCATTCACTACCCTGACCGGAACGCCGCTGCGTGTGTCCGTCGCGCTCCTGATTGTCCTGGGGCTGCTGGCGCTTCAGCCAGCACTGAAGCGCTGGTACCGCCAGCTCAACAAACGTCTCGGGAAGCTTTCAAGTGACCGAATTCTCATCACGATTGGTGCGCTCGCGATTGCAGCCGTTGAGGTGATTCCCGTGCCGCTGGCTCTGGGGCTGGTCGGCATTGCCGTGCGAAACATCCCGGATCCTACGGACTTCTCCGTTTCGCTGGCGGCGGCATTTCTGACAACCGGGCCGTTTCTCTACAACATCCTCTTTATCCGAGTCCTATCAGCACCGAAAGGCGTGCTGCGCACCCATTTCAGCTGGAAGCAAGAAAACGTGGCGATGGTTCGGCGTCAGCTGGACCGCCTGATCATGATCGGTATACCCCTGGCGTTTCTGACGGTGCTGGGACTCTCGACTGCCGAGACCGCTTTCCGCGACAGCCTTGGACGGCTCGCTTTCATGCTACTGATGTGCCTGTTTGCCGCCGTCGCCTGGCCGCTGGGGCACCCGCGGATGGCTGTCGGCGCGTCTTATTACACCCGCCGACCGGACAGCTGGCTGAGCCGGTTTAAATGGCTGTGGTTTGGACTCGATGTTGGCATTCCGCTGCTGCTGGCCCTGCTCGCCTTGGTGGGCTATCTGTACACAGCGGCGATTCTTGTGGAGAAGTCGGTAGAGACCGTCTGGCTGGTTCTCGGGCTGGTCCTGATCAGCCTGGTCATCCGCCGTTGGCTGGCCCTGGAACGGCGCAAGATATTTGTAGAGCAGACCCGAGAGCGGCGAGAGGCGCTCAAAGCGGAGATCGCCGCCAGTGAGGACCCGGAGGGTGAACCGGATCCCGAGGGTGAACCTGTTCCCGTAAAGAGCACGCCGCTGGACCTGGACGAGGTGGACCAGCAGACGCAGAAGCTGCTGCAAGCCGGCATGATTATCGCGGGCATCCTCGGTGGCTGGGCCATCTGGGCTGAGGTATTTCCCGCGCTGACGGTGCTCGAAGAAGTGAGTCTTTGGACTCAGACGGTGACCGTTGACGGCGAAGAGCTGGTCAAACCTGTGTCGTTGGCCGATGTCCTGCTGGCCATGCTGATCGGCCTGGTGACGGTGGTTGTGTCCCGCAACCTGCCGGGTCTGATGGAAATAGCGGTACTCAGGCATCTGAAGCTTCAGCCGGGCGGTCGCTACACGATCAACACGCTCCTTCGGTATGCCGTCATCACCATCGGCGTGGTGTCGATTCTGAGCATCATCGGCTGGAACTGGTCCCGAATTCAGTGGCTGGTTGCCGCGCTGTCAGTGGGATTGGGCTTCGGTCTGCAGGAGATTGTGGCGAACTTTGTCTCTGGCTTGATCATCCTCTTCGAACGACCGATTCGCGTTGGCGATACCGTGACGGTCGGCGACCTGACGGGCAAAGTTTCGAAGGTGCGTATCCGTGCCACCACCATCACCGACTGGGATCGCAAAGAGATTATTGTTCCCAACAAAGCGTTTATCACCGACCACGTGGTGAACTGGACGCTCTCAGACCCGATCACTCGCGTGGTGGTCCCCGTGGGCATTGCGTATGGCTCAGACACAGAGCTGGCCACCCGCGTGATGCGGGAAACGCTCAGGACCATGCCGCTGGTGCTCGATGAGCCGGAATCCAGCGTCTATTTTGTGGGTTTCGGCGACAGCTCGCTCGACTTCAAGCTGTACGTTTACTCGCGGCAGTTGTCGGACAGATTGCCGCTGATGCACGCCGTCCACTCGACGATTCTGGACGCGCTGCGCGAGCATGATATCGAGATCCCGTTTCCCCAGCGCGACCTGCACGTGCGCTCCGTGAGCGAGGATGCGAAAGGATTCAGCAGTATCTCACCCTCGCCCGATTCCACTTAGTCATGTCCTTTCTGCGGCTAATTCGAAATTGGATGTGCCGAAAGTTGTATATACAAATCTGGTAATCTGGGGCGCGTTATGGCACGTTACGCGCTAGGTAGACCGGTCGTGACATCGACCCGATGCCCTGAGAGCTCTGACCACTGACTTTGGGAGGCCCCCGAATGAACCGAAGAACAACCATTTCGCTGCTTGTGGCGGCGACCGGTCTGGGGGGGCTGCCGCTGGCAGTAACCGCCCAGGATGATGGATCTGGACCGCTTGAAGAGGTGGTCGTTACTGCGACCCGTCGGGAGGCGAGCCTGCAGGACGTGCCGATTGCGGTGACGGCTATCAGCGAGGACGCCTTGTTCCGCAGCGGGATCGCCGATGTGACGCGACTAGACGCAGTGACTCCTGGTCTGAGTTTTGGTCAGTCGGGTTCCGACGCGCGACCCGCGATCCGTGGGGCGCGAACAGAATCCACCAACGAACGGCAGGACCCGGTGATCGGCTTTTTCGTTGACGGTGTCTATCAGGCACGCACGTCCCAGGCGCTCGCTTCATTTTATGACGTGCAGCGCGTTGAGGTGCTGCGCGGTCCGCAGGGCACGCTGTTCGGCCGGAATACCTTCGGCGGTGCCATCAGCGTGACCACTCGAACTCCCGATCTGGACGGCATTGACTACCGAATTTCTGCCCAGGTAGCGAGCTTTGGCCACACCAAAGTTGATGGCTTCTTCAACGTGCCGCTGAGCGACACCGTCGGCCTGCGCATCGCGGGGATGACCGAACAGAGCGACGGCTTCATCAACAACCTGATCGGCGAGGACTGGGGGCAGCAAGACAACGACGCCGTCCGCGTTAGCCTGTCCTTCGAGCCGACTGACACCTTCAGCGGCCTGGTACGACTGTACGGTTGGCAGCAGGGCGGCCTCGGTGGCGGCGACTTCGGATACACCGTGTTAGGTACGCTGCGGGATCCATTGACCGGCACTACCGACCTCAACGGTGTGTTCGATCCGAACAACCCCCGTAACGGTTCTGGTGGGGAGCCGGCGGATCCAGGCCCTTACGACATCTTCCGCAACACGCCCTCGTTGCGGGACACGGAAGCGTTCGGCGTTGATTTGAATCTTGAGTGGGACCTCGGCGCGATGACCCTGAAGTCCATCACGTCAAGCCAGCAGTTTGAGACGTTCAGGCAGAACGACTCGGACTTCAGCTCTGGCAACGGGTCGTTCTCTTCCGTCGATACTGACACCGAAACGATCACCCAGGAGTTTCAGCTTTACTCCAACGACAGCAGCAGCGGTCTGGACTGGATTGTCGGCGCCTACTTCATCGAGGACGAAACCGAAGAAATCTTCCTGTTCGAAGGCCTCTGTGCATCGAGTGACGTTGATATGGATCCGACCACCGCGACGGTATGTACGGGTCCAGCGAGTCCGACGATTGACTTTGCTGCGCGCGGCGTCGTCGACACCTCCGGCTACGCGGTTTTTGGTGAGGCAACCTACGAGGTCAGCGATACCTTCAGCGTCACCGCTGGTCTTCGCTATACCGAAGACGACAAGGACTTCGATCGGTTTGACCAGGATCGCTTTATCAACACGGGTGAAATTGTCCAAATCGTGGACGAATCCGAGACGTTCGACGAGGTGACTTACAAGCTGGGCGCCCAGTGGATCGTCGGTGACGACAGCCTGATCTACGCGCACTATTCCACCGGCTTTAACTCGGGCGGCTTCAACACTGCTGGTGCTGAGCTGAGCTTTGACGAGCAGACCGTCGACGCGTTCGAACTCGGCTCAAAGAACGTTTTTGCCGACGGCCAGCTGGTTCTCAATGCCGCGCTTTACTACAACTCGTATGACGACCTGCTGTCGCAGGGGTTCATTCAGACCGGTCCGACGGTATCTGTGTTCAGCACCAACGCCGGCGAAGCGGATATCCTGGGTCTGGAGGCGGAGATCGAGTGGGAACCCTATGATGACCTCGTTTTCACAGCGGCTCTCAACTTCACCGACTCTGAGCTGGGAGACTACATTGTGGGCAACCCGTTCGTGCTGGGCGGCCAGACCATCAACGGCGTTAACAACTTGCTGCAGCTCGAAGGCTCTGAAATTGCCCTGACCCCGGATTTCACCGCTGCGATCACCGCGCGCCAGCGAATCGATCTGGGTGAGTTCGGCTCGCTGACGCCGTTCATTCAGGTGTCTTTGTCCAGCGATTACCAGACCAACGACGTGCGCTACGAAGGCGGCGTGCAGGACGATTACGCGCTCGTTGACCTGCGCCTGAGCTGGCTGAGTGAAAGCGAGCGCTGGGGCATCGAAGGTTTCGTCAACAACGTCAGCGACGAAGCGGTTCTGAACCGTACGGTTGTCGGCGGCCAGGACGCTATCTTCGCCAACTACAACATGCCTCGCTACGGCGGGCTGCGGGTCAACTATCAGTTCCGCTAAGAAGAGCTGCTGTTCCAAAGAAAAGGCCAGCCCTCGGGCTGGCCTTTTGCTTTCCGGGAGCGCAAACGGCGCGTCAGGCGGTGCTCGTTCGCCGGATCTCCACGACACCCTCGTTTCCGTCGACCTTGACCCAGTCGCCGTCCTGAATCACCTCCAGCGGATTTTCGTCCAGGTCCGTTACTGCGGGAACGCGCATCACCACCGCGCCCAGCGCCATCTTGGTGGTCAGCTCGTTGAAAATCACCGCCAGCGGGCCAGCGCCAGCAAGCCGGGCGGTCTGAAAATTGCTGGCCCAGCCGGAAGACCCTTTGGCGCCGCGAAACACCAGCACCTTGCCAGCAAACGACTGTCCGACCTTTTCGTGCCGACGTTCGGTCACGGTACCGGTCATCGGGTCGATACCGCCGAAGCCAGAAAGGGTTTGAGATGTGACGAACGCCTCCCCTTCAGCAACTCCCTCGACGACGCCCCGCCCGCGCAGCACGATGATCTCCTCCTGCTCATCGCTCACGCGAGCTCCCCCTGCCAGCGACCGGTGACGGCCGCGTGGACGCAGTCCTCCACCGAGCCGAACCAGGTGTCAAAACCCAGCGTGGCCGGCAGGTAGTGTGCCTGCTTACAGGAATCGGTCGCTGCAATCTTCACGCCCTCCGGACTGACCCGACTGAGCGCGGGGCACGAGTCCGACATCAGATAAGCACCCGCTTTTTCGATGATCTCGCTATAGCCCATGCGGTCGGCGTGCTGCTTTAGCGCCTTGGGTGTAAACATCCAGAGTTCGGTGTTGGGCGAGAGCTTTTTGCCCTCCAGCAGCTTGGCCACAATCTGAACCTGCTCAATTGAGGCATGCGGACAGCCGAGCATAATGAAGTCAACATCCGGATCGGTCGCGCAGTTCAGGTCCTCGTACGCTTTGCGCATCTCAGCTTTGCCGAAGTGGATCGTCTCATCCGGCGCCTTGCCACCCAGCGCGCGCTCGAGGGTCGGCGCTTCCGGCGTCATGCCCACCAGGTGATACATCTCCACCCCGCCCGACGTTGCCGCTGCCGCGCCAAAGTGTTTTGCCTTGCGCAGGCTGGGGTGATGCTGGAGGCCGCTCACCACCGGCGATTCTTCCTGCACAACCTCGCCGACGTAATACCCCAGGAGACCCCAATGCATCATCGACTCCACTTCGCAGTCCACTTCAACCAGGTGCGTGCCGTAGCGGTTTTCGGGAATGTGCAGCCCCCAGTAGGGGATGCGGGCGGTCAGCATGGCCGCCGCCGCGCTCTGGGCGCCTTCCACGTTGCCGCGGGCGCCGATGATGGAGTTAGCGAAGACGATGGCAGACGACTCCATCCAGGCCAGGTGCTCGCCGTAGGTCGGCACGTTCCCTACCTGGTAGGGCGTGCAGGTGTTGCAGCGCTGAATGCCGATGCGGTCGCAGAAGTCAGCGTTTTTTTTCACCAGCTTCTGGGTGCGTTCAGAGACCCGCTGCTGATCGTAATAGTCCGGGTCACCAGCCTCGATGAGCTTGTAGGCCATGGTTTTGACCCGGGGAATCTCCAGCGGTACGTCGCTGTCCAGATTCATCAAGGAGAAGATGGCTTCCATATCGGCTTCCGAGGAAACCACATTGCGCCGGTTGGGCAGCGAACCCACGCTGCCGCCGCAGACGTTGTTGGTCTCCACGAGCCGCTCGGCTCCCAGCGCTTTGCCGTAGCGCGTCAGCAGCGACATGGCCTGCTGGATCGCGGGGCCCTCCGCACCGTCCAACATGGCCTGTTCATGATCTGTCAAATGCATGGCTTTTCCAGATTTGTAAATACAAATTCGCGATTTTAGCGTATATATCGCTAGAACGCAGGCGCTTCGTCAGGCAAAATAGCAATACAAATTTGAAATTGTCGTGAGCGGATTCGCCAGCATGACCCGAGTATACGATGCCATCATTATCGGTGGAGGCCACAACGGACTGACCTGCGGTGCTTACCTGTCTCGGGCAGGTCTCAAGACCCTGGTGCTGGAACGAAAGCACGTGATCGGCGGCGGCGCCGTCACGGAAGAGTTTTCGCCCGGATTCCGCGCCTCGACCTACTCCTTCATCATGGGACACCTGCACCCCAAGGTGGTCGCCGAGCTGGAATTAACCAAATATGGCTTGGACAAGGTGGAGGTGCCGGATGTGATCAATCCGACCTTCGATAACGACTGTATCGTTTTTACCAAAGATCCGGTCAAAAACCAGCAGCAGATCGCGCGCTTTTCCAAAAAGGACGCGGAGGTCTACCCCAAGTTCTTTGAGTATCTTAGCGGCGCAATTGACCTGCTTCACCGGCTGCAGCTGGAAACCCCATTTGATCCGACAAAGCACGATTTTCGCTCGCTGATGAAGATGGCCGGTTTCGCCTGGCGGTACCGAAACGTGGGGCGCGACCTCTATCGCATCGTTGATACGCTCTCCATGAGCGCTTACGACTATATCTCCCAATGGTTTGAAACCGATATCGTGAAGGCCAAGTTCCTTTACTGGTCGACTATTGGCGGCAACGTAGGGCCCTACGCGCCCGGTACGGCGTTTTATCTGGTTGCGCACTTGATCGGGCAAACCGGTATGAGCTTCACCCGCGGAGGGATGGGGTCGATCTCCAACGCTATCAGCGCCTCCGGTCAGGCTCACGGGATGGAGGTTGAGGTGTCCCACGGCGTTGAGCAGGTTCTCGTTAAGGACGGCCGCGCCCGCGGCGTGGTCCTGGCGAACGGTGAAGAGATCCATGGGCGCCTGGTCGTGTCCAACGTTAATGCCAAGACCACGTTTACCCAGCTGGTGGCCCCCGAACATTTGCCGGACGAGTTTCTGCACGATATCCGGTCTTTTCGCGCGAAAGGCTCATCCTTTAAGTTGCTCTGTGCCGTCGATTCATTGCCCCAGTACAGCGGCTTCGACAAAGAAAAGGCAGGCACTGAATACCCGGCTTATGCCCACATTGCGCCGAGCTGTGAATACCTTGAGCGCGCGTTTGACGACGCAAAATACGGCGGTTTCTCAGAGAACCCGTTTATGTCGCCGATTGTTCCCTCCTATTTCGATGATTCGCTGGCACCGGAAGGCAAACACGTCGTGTCACTGTACGGCGGGGTGACGCCCTATGAGCTGAAGAATGCCAGCTGGGCCGACGAGCGCGACAACGTGGTCAAGAATGCCTTCAAGGTCATGGATCGCTTTGCGCCGGGCTTCTCCTCAACCGTGCTCGACTACAAGCTTTACCTCCCGCCGGACATCGAGGCGGATATCGGCATGCCGGGCGGCAACACACAGCATGGCGATCTGACGCTCGATCAAATGTTTTTCATGCGCCCCGCGCCCGGCTATGCCGACTATCGCTCGCCGGTGAAAGCCCTCTTTCAGTGCGGCGCTTCTACCCATCCCGGCGGCTCGGTTTCAGCCGTATCGGGACACAACGCAGCGCGTGAGATTCTGAAGGACGTCAAGCGGCTATAGCTGACGGCTCCCGCGGCCTTAGCCCGCGGCGTTGTGGCTAATCGATTCGCGGCGAGCGGATCAGTAGGGTAAAGCCTGCGGCCAGGATGAGGGTGATGGCAAACCAGCGAAAGTTGGTGCCGATCGCCAAACCCATCCCCACGAACATCCCGCCAACCAGCGGGCCCACGATAGCGCCGGTGCGTCCGGCACCGATCGCCCAGCCCACGCCGGTGGTTCGAATCTCTGTGGGATAAAGCCGGGCGGCGATGGCATAAAGCCCGACAAAGCCGCCCTGCATGAAGAAACCGATCAGGCCAAACAGGATCAGAATGGTGATCGATCCGTTCGCTAGGCCGAACGCGCCCATCAGCACCGCCGTCAGCAGCAAAAACGCCGCGATGGTCCGCTTGAGCCCGAACCGCTGGGAAAGCAAACCGGAGACGGCGATGCCGAACACGGCACCGAAATTGAAAACTGCGCCGGCATAAATCGCCAGCTCCAGCGCAAGACCGGCGCTGGTCGCCAGTTTTGGAATCCAGCTCAGGAGAAAATACAGCGCCGCAAAGTTCATAAAAAAGGCCAGCCACAGTAGCGTTGTTTCCCGAGGCAGTTCATCGCTGAACAGCGCTCGGACGCTCCGCGCTTTGGGCTGAGCGTGCTGCGCCGGCAGCTCTTTCAACGCCGGCTGGCCCAGCCGCTGCAGTATGTGGTTCAAGCGCTGCAGCGCATTGCCGGGCCGAACGCTCAGCAGAAAGGTGGGCGATTCGGGGAGCGCCAGCCAGGCGATGGGAAAGGTCGCCAGGGTGGTGACTCCGGCGCCCAGGAAAATCGCCTGCCAGCCATAAACCGGCAGCACGTCGGCAGCCACGAGGCCAAACACCGTGGCCCCGATCGGGTAGCCGGAAAGCACCACCCCGAGAATCAGGTTTCGACGCATGTCTGGCGCAAACTCCGACGCCATCGTGGCGACGCTGGCGAGCATGGCCCCAATCCCTAAGCCGCTGATGAGACGCAGCGCAATCAACACGGGCAGCGAGGTCGCCGCGGCCGTTGCCAGCACGCCGCCGCCGGTCAGCAGAATCGACAGAAGGATCATCTTCCGACGCCCGATGCTGTCGGCGTAGGGGGCAATAAACATCGCGCCGGTGGTCATGCCGACCAGGCCAGCGCTGAAGACGACCCCGAGCGCCTCAGGGGCAATCGACCAGTCTTCCGCCAGCAGCGGCGCGGCGTAAGAAATGACGAGCACATCCATGCCGTCCAGCGCGTTCATCAGGAAGCAGACACAAAAGACCAGCATCTGCAGGGCGCTGATCGGACCGTGGTCGATCAGGTCCTTGGCAAACTCATTCTCGGCTGCGGCACCGGCCACTAACGTGCCCCTTGGTCCGGGGCGAGCGACGAGTCATTGGTGCGGTGATTCGGCGGCACCGGCTACCGCTGATAGGGTTTGTAGCGGCTGGCAAGCGCCTGCCGACTGCCGGCGTACGTAATCTGGGTCAGCGTGACGCATTGGCCTCGATACCAGTTGCGTCGCTGCACCCGCACACACGGTTCTGTCGGCTCGATCTCCAGCAGCCCGGCCAGCCGTTTGTCTACGGTCACCGCCATCACAACGTTCTCGATCTCTTCCAGCACGGAGCGGGCGGCGAGGTATTCGAAGACGCTGCGTTTGCTGAAATCCTGCTCGAGAAAATCGGGATACACGTCGGGGATCGCGTAGCGTTCCTCATGGGCCACCGGGACGTCGTCCATGCTCTGCAGGAGCGTCACGTGGAATACCTGCTTGCCTTCCTCGAGCTCCAGTAGCTCGGCGACGTCCGCGGGCGGTTTGGTACGGCGGTGCAGCAGCACCTCGGCATGCGGTTTGCCGCCGAGGCGGCGGATCTCCTCGCCGACGTCTCGCACTTCGATCAGAGAAAAATGCTGGGGCGCGTGATTAACGAACGTGCCAGATCCCTGGGTGCGGCGCATGAGGCCTTCAGAAACCAGCTCTCGGATAGCGCGCTGCACGGTGAGCCGGGACACCGAAAAATGATCGGCGAGCTTGTGCTCAGACGGAATGCGGTCGTCCGGCTTCAGTTTGCCGGACTGAATCTTGTTGAGCAGATCCTGCTTGATCTGTAGGTATCTGGGTTGCGCCATCGGCGGATCATTGACCGCAGAGTCAGCCCGCAGCTTATGCTGAATCCCGGATAGTTGTAAATACAAAAAGTTGGCCTGGCCGCAATTCAGGCGGCTGGCTGAATCTGCAGGCCGCGAATTTCTTCAACCAGGTCGACGACCGCATCCCCGGAAACGCCGAAGTTCATCAGGTGGATTCCGTCGATATCGAGCGACAGAAGCCGAACGATCAGATCGCGCGCCGTCGCCAGTCCAACGCCCGCCATATCGACCTTGCCCGAAGCACCAGCCTCGAGCCGGGCTGCAAAGGCCGGGTCGATGTGAACCCCCGGCAACCGCCTGAGAATGGCGTAGGGTCTTACCTTGCCGACGAGGGGCACGGAGGCGAGGATTCGGCAGCGCCGGCCCTCCGCCGTGGCGCGTACGGTGCTGAGCCAACGCGAGAAAAGCTCAGACTCTGTCACCACCTGGGTCTGGGTGAAGTTCGCGCCGGCCCGCAGCTTCGCCAGCAGTCGACGAACGCTGGCGCCCATGGGGGTCATGTAGGCCGTGCTCGCCACGCCGATGAAAGGCTGCTTGATAAAGTTTGACTGGGCCGCCAGCACGTCAACCATCTGGAGGCTGTCCATCGGGAACCACCTGCCGGCGTCGAGTTCTCGCGGCGTGTTCGGATTCCAGTCACCGGTCAGCGCGAGAATGTTGGCAAAGCCGTCTTTAAGCGCCTCCTGTGCCTGCCGCAAAAACTCCTCACTCCCCTGGTCCCGACCGCAGAACTGGACGATCGGCGCAACCCCGTTGGCGGCCACGGTGCGGGCGGTCTCCAGCGAATGCAGGGAGGGCACGCCGCCAGCATTGGTTGTGGTATTGATCCCGTCGACGCAGTGCTGCACGGTCCGCACCATCTTTTCTACCCGCGCGAGGCCCGATCGGTCTTTCGGCGAGGCGATTTCATAGGTGATGACGGGGCTGTCCTGGTCGAATTTCCGGGCCAGAACGCTTGGACGCTCGACGTTCTCCGAGTCGCGGGTCTCGAAGGTTTTCGGGTGACGAGAATCGCGGTCTCGGCCTAGCAGAAAGTTGGTCAAGCTGGATGAACCCACCAGCTCGGGGTTCACCGGTCGATGGACGCCATCGGGCGGCTCCGAACGCTCGCGAATCTTCAGCCAAACGCAGGGTCGGTCCGGCAGCACCTCGCAGCGGCCGTCCATCGTGCCGCCGCAGGGGCCGTTGCGCAGCCCTTTCGGGCAGGTCATGGGGCACACGTAGCCGGTCTGAGACAGCAGACACTGGCCGCAGTGTTGGCAGTCAAACAGCGGCTCTTTGACCAGCGTGTCGAACCAGGACACTGGAGGTAACCCCGGTTAGAACGGCAGCTGATGCGGCCGATAGTTCTCGCGAGCGTCCTCGGCGATCGGGCAGGGCGCAACCGTCGCCCGCATCTCCGTCTGCACGTGTCGCTCGACCCCCGGTTTGGCGGAACCACCATCCGGCTCTCCCCAAAGCACCTTCAGCTCTTTACCGTTCACCGCCGCTTCTTCATCGAGCAGCGCGAGCGAGATCCAGCGGCGGAAGTTAGACGTGTAGACCGGGTAGAGCGAAAAGCCGACGCAGTTGCCGTCCTGGTAGACCCCGTCGTAGGGATAGGTGGCGTAGTGCGAGGCGGGCGTATCCATGAACTTGTAACGTTCACCGTCGCGGAACATGCTGGCGAACACCCGTACGACGTCCTCGCTATTCCACAGCAGCGTCACCTTTTTCTTATGCGGCTGATCCTGCTTTTTCTCCAGCGCCTCGCGCCCAACGAAGTCGTGATTGAACTTCATGATGTGGGAGTAGCCCAGGTCCATGGGCGTCAGGTAGTAGTCTTCGACATTGTCCGAGACAAAGCTGCCGCCGAGCGAAGCCGTTCCCTCAAAGCCGTCAGCGGGCAGCCATTCACGGAATTCGCGCATGCTTTCGCCGGAGTAGATCGCCGGGAGCTCCGACGGAACCCAGCCGGACTCATGCGCTACGGTCGCGTAAGCCTTGGCGCCACCCTGCATCAGACCCAGGTCTTTGCCAGCCTCCAGAATCAAGCCGCGGATTTCCTCGCGCTCCTCAAACGGACCCATCAGCTCGAGGCCCGGCGCTCCGGCCATGCCGTGGCGGAGGGCGCGCACCGCTCGGCCGCCGATCTTCAGCTCTCCCATATTAAAAAATTTGATGTCCGGTAGCGGAGCGCCGGTGGCTTTTGTGAGGATCTCCATGGCGTTGGGACCCTGCACCTCAAATCGATAGCGTTTTCGCTGACCGGTGTGGTGGGAGATGGATCGATGGTCGACGTCGCAGGTGACGTCGTAGCCGCCTTTCTCAGCCTGGAACTGCACCCAGTTGCCGGCGTTGGGGCGGTTGACGATACTGACCAGATCATCTTCAAAACCAAAGAGGATCGAATCCCCGATGACGTAGCCTTCCTCGTTGCAAACGACAATCTGCTTGGCCTTGTTGCGCTGGAACGTCTTAAAGGAATTGATACCCACGTCCTGGAGTAGACGTTTGACGTCCGGCCCCTGGAAATAGTGATCGGTCATGTGATGCGACTGGTCGAAAAAGACGGCGGTTTTGCGCCAGGACTCCTGCTCATCGCGCCAGTTGGAAAACTCGCTGGGGATGGGAAACACGTAGGGGCCACCCGGGGCGTTGCGCAGCATGTCGACGGGGTTGCCGATTTTTTGGATCTTGTCCTCGAGGGAATGCGCAGCCATGGTGGTGCTCCTTGATAACCAAATATGTCAATACAAATTACCATAAATGAAGGCCCGGTGGGTAGCGGATCTGGCCCCGATTCGGCAAAATGAGAAGACAAATACGGCGAGAGTGGCGATGAGTACCGACAACTTCGAAATGCCCCAGTATGTGATCGATCGCATCATGAACAAGCGGGGTCGGCTACATGTTTTTGAGGCGCTGCAGCCGGAGAAAACCGCTCTGGTGGTGATCGACATGCAGAACGCGTTCGTTAAAGGCAAGGTCAAGGCTGAAACCGCGCTGGCCATCATGCCCAACATCAATCAGCTGGCCGCGACGCTCCGAGAACTCGGCGGTCATGTTGCGTGGGTTCAGCTCCAGGCCGGCGACGCTGACGGCAACAGCATCGCTCAGCTCTACCACAAGTACTTTTTCAGCGAGCAGGGCGCGGAGGCTCACCGGAGCAGCCTGACGCCGGGCGAATGGGGATACGATATCTGTGAGGAGCTCGATGTGCAGGAGGGCGACATCCGGGCGTGGAAGTCTCGCCACAGCGCGTTTGTGCCCGGCCACGGCAACCTTCACGACAAGCTCCAGGCAGCCGGGATCGAGAATCTCCTGATCGGTGGCACCGTAACCAACTTCTGTTGTGAGACCACGGGGCGCGATGCGATGATGCTCGACTATCGCGCCGTCATGGTGTCAGACTGCAACGCGGCGAGGTTCCCGGAGGACCATGCGGCGGGCCTCACCACGTTCTTCCAGAGCTTTGGCGACGTCTACACGGCGGCTGAGGTCACGGAGGTCCTCAAGAAAGGCAAAGCGCTCCAGGCCTCCACCTGAGGCGGCCCGCTGATGAGCGAACTGGAGTCGCGCTTTCGGAAACACCTGCCCGCGAGGTCCCGGGCCATCGTCGGCGGTGAACCCTGCGGCGGTGGAGAGTTGCTGCCGGTTGCTCACCCCGATACCGGCCAGCCGCTGCTGGAGCTGCAGGAGGCTCGCGCAGAGGACGTTGAGCAGGCGGTGGGTGTGGCCCGGGCGGCCTTCGAAAATGGGGCCTGGTCCCGCGCGCCGATCGCTACCCGCCAACAGGTTCTGCACAACGCGGCCGACCTGATCGAAGGTCGTGCGGATGAGCTGGCGGGCGTGGACAGTCTGACGACCGGTTTGCTCTATCACCGCTCGACACGCAGGCAGACGATGTCAGCAGCGGGCTGGTTCCGCTACTACGCCGAACTGATCGGTACCACAAGCGAGTCGCTGTATCGGCAATTGCCAGACACCCATACACTGGTCACCCGCGAGCCCGTCGGCGTGGCGGGGCTGTTTACGCCTTGGAACATTCCGGTGATGGGCGCCGCGCTGAAGCTGGCAGGTGCCCTGGCCATGGGCAACAGCTGCGTGCTTAAACCCTCGGAACTGAGTCCGCTAGGCGCAGAGCGCCTGGTGCGGCTGTTGCACGAAGCGGGCGTGCCCGAGGATGTTTTAAACCTGGTCAACGGTCGAGGAACGGTCACGGGGGCAGCGTTGGCGGGGCACCCTGACGTCGCGCTGGTGTCTTTTACGGGCGGCGAGCGGGCCGGCGCGGCGATTGCCAGCCAGGCGGCCAGCCGCTTCGCCAAGACGACCATGGAGCTCGGCGGCAAGTCGGCCAACATAATCTTTAGCGACGCCGATCTCGACAGCGCACTCGATGGCGCGCTCGCGGCGATCTATTCCAACAACGGCGAGGCGTGTCTGGCCGGCTCGCGCATCCTGGTGCATCGAACGGTTGCCGATCGCTTCATCAGCGACTTTGTCGCGCGCGCCACAAAGCTGCGGCTCGGCGGCTGTTTCGACGCGGCTGCTGAGCTGGGTCCGCAGGTCTCAAGCCAACAGCTGGAGCGGGTCTTGTCATTCGCTGACCGACTTCAGGAAGAGGGCGGTGAACTCCTGGCGGGCGGACGACGCGCGGAAGAGGTCGACGACAAACTGGCCGGCGGATTCTTTGTTGAGCCGACGGTAGCGGTTGCGCCGAACAATTCGCTCAGCGTCTGCCAGGAAGAGATCTTTGGTCCCTTCGCGACATTTCTCACGTTCGACGACGACAACCAGGCGGTGGAGATCGCGAACGATACGCGCTTTGGACTGGCGGCCTATCTCTGGACCAACAACCTGCAGCGCGCACTCAAGGTATCGCAAGAGCTGCGCAGCGGGACGGTGCTGATCAACACGCCGATGCAGCGCGAACGCAATGCGCCGTTTGGTGGCTTCGGGCACTCGGGCGTGGACCGTGAAGGGGGTCGCTGGAGCCTGGATTTTTACAGTGAAGCAAAGACGACCGTCATACCGTATGGCGGCACGACCATTCCAAAGCTGGGGAGCGCGTGATGGAAACACTGGCGGGTAAAACGATGCTGGTGACCGGTGGCGCGCAGGGTATTGGGGCTGAGATCGCGCTGGGCGCGGCTGCCGCCGGCGCCAACGTGGTGATTGTTGACGTGCTGTCGGGGGACACGACGGTGCAACGTGTCATCGAGCAGAGCGGCCAGGCCCTCGCGGTTGAGGCCGACATCACGGACGACCAGTCGCTCGGGCGGGCTATCGAGCAGGCCCAGCACCAGTTTGGCGAGATCGACGTGCTGGTCAACAACGCCGCGATGTTTGGCGACCTGCAGCAGGTATCGCTGGAGGACATCAGCTACGAAGTCTGGGACCAAGTGATGCGGGTGAACGTGCGAGGTCCGCTGCAGTGTGTGCGCGCCGTGCTGCCAGGCATGCAGCGCCTAGGACGCGGGTCGATCATCAATATCACCACCAACCGGATTTATCGCGGCTTTGCCAACATGCTTCACTACGACGCCTCCAAGGGAGCGCTGTCGGCGATGACCCGCTCGATGGCAGCGGAGCTTGGCGATCGGCATATCCGCGTCAACGCCATTGCGCCGGGTCTCACGATGAGCGACCGGGTGCTGGCCAAGGAGGGCATCCAAGGGCGCAATGCGCAGATCGTCAAAGCCCGGGCCCTCGGACGCTCACAGGAGCCTCAGGATCTGGTAGGTGCGGTGGTTTTCCTGGCTTCCGATGCCAGTGGCTTCATCAGCGGTCAAACATTGGTGGTGGACGGCGGAGGCGTCATGCTCTGAGCATGTCGTCCGCCGGCGTCCTAGAGATAGTGTTCCACGTCTTCCACCGGCCCGACCGCGTAGCGCGGGAGAGGGCGCTCCTCCCATGGGTCTTCGTCGACCGGCAGTAGATCGCAGGCGAAGCTGAGCGACTGGCCCAAACCCGCTGGGTTTAGAGTCATAGTCACCGCGGCCGGTGCGTTTAGCGATAGGGTGGTGTCCCGGGTCGCGCTCAGCACCGCAACTCCTCGAGCAACCGCTGGTTCGCCGTCGGGAGAACGAACCGTCAGACGATCCACTGATGCCCCATCGGCGAGCGGTTGGGCGACAGTTTGATCGCCGTCCGTCAGGCTGATGCTGAGCTCACTCCATCGATCCATCACGTTTCGCATTCGCCAGCACCGACGCGCAAGCACCACGTCGGCACTCTGCAGGCTGGCGGCCGCCTCACGGACCAGCATCGCCATTCCCAGCAGCGCGCCGCCCCCACAGCCGATCAGCGCTGCTGCTGGTGTCACCTCAATCGTGCCGCCCGGTACCTGAAGCTCGGTGGCCGTCGTCACGCGCTGAATGGGAATAAACACTCGATCGGCGTCGGTGTTCAGCACCACACGATCGAGCAACGGGTCGGGAGAGCTGACCGATTCGTCAGCGCGGACTACGTGGGGCCTGAACAAGAAGTGTGGCATTGGTCGCTCCTAGGCAGCGTTCGGGGCCCAGGCAACCTCCCGGATTTCGCCCAGTTCCCGATTCATCTTCTGCCAGCGCTTGCCCCCGTCTTCGCTGCGATAGATCTGGCCGAAGATCGTGATGAAAAAAATCAGCATCGGGTCAGCTGGATTGATGGCAAATGACCAGATGGTGCTGTTGACGGGCTCCGAAAGCTCAGCCTGGACCCACGTCTGGCCCTGATCCTCGCTGATCAGGCAGACGCCGGCTTCTCCGGAAGGTTTGTCCCCGACAGATGCCAGGATTACACCGCTGTTATCGGCGCGCTGCTTGATGCTTCGCCAGTAGGGCCAGGGCGCAATGGCCTCGGGGACGGACACTGGCGTCCAGCTCTCGCCGTTGTCCTCGCTGCGATGCAGGCCCGCCTCGGTGGAGCACAGGATGCTTCGACTGCCGTCGCTGTGGTCGAGAAACACCACGTCATGCGTGTCACAATCGAGCAGGCCGTCGATCAGGCGTTCCCAGGTCCGGCCTCGATCGGTCGATCGAAACACGCCGTCGATTTCGATGGTGATCCAGATGGTGTCTTCCTCTCTCGGATCGAAGTGGATTGAGGTCACGCGGGTCGTGTTGATAAACCAGCATTCCGCCGCGGCGTTGAGCTGGCTGCGTCGCCACGTTGCGCCGTCATCTTCGGAGATAAAGATCTCCGCCGGCCGCGTGCCGCAAACGATGGTTTCCGGCCGGCGCGGATCGCGTTCGATCTTGAGAATCTGCAGGTCGTCCATGGGTGACGGGACGTGGTCGAAGCGGCCGGACTCGGTTCGATACCGGTAGAGTCCCTGGTCTGTGCCCGCGAGCAGTTCGCCGGGCCGCTCCGGGTGTGTGGCGAGGCTCCAGCATCGCGCTTCATTATAGAAGCCGCCCAGCGGCGTGAGCAGCCGGCTCCAGCTCTGTCCCTCGCTATGGCTGAACCAAACGGACTGCATGGTGGCGGTGTAGGCGCTGTACTGCACGTCTGTGTCCCCGCTTATGGATCCGGCTTGAAGTCGACGGTCTTTCCGGCCACGCCGTAGTTGGTGACCGGGAGGTCGTGGATGATCACCCGCACGTGTTCCGGTTTGGCCGGCAGTTCGTTCACCACCGCGTCGGTGAGGGCCTTGATCAATCGCGCTTTGGTTTCCGCACTGCGTCCTTCAAAAATACTGAGCGTCACTACCGCCATAGAAATCTCCTGAAAATAATTAAGCAGGCTGCTGGCCGCGCCGCTCGGCAATTTCCTTGACCATCTGCTGATGCTCCCGAGTGCTGAACGGGAAAAACAGGATCACCACGGCGGAGGCGAGAAAACCGACTACGGGCACGAGAGTCATGATCTGACGCATGCCTGTCAGGGTTTCTGGGCTCTGGTCCACGTTGGCCACAAAGCCAATTTGCTCCAGCAGAAATGCCAGCACCCAGGTGCCGACGGCCAGCGATGTTTTGTTGGCCAGCGACACCAGGCCAAAGAGTGGCGCTTCGACCCGATGATGGCTTTTCCACTCGCCGTAATCGGCTGAGTCGGCCACCATCGCGTAGAAGGTCATCAGGAAACCGTGGATGCCCACGCCGCTGACAAAGAGCACGGCCACCATGGCCGGAATTGAGCGTAGCTCGCCGAAATAGATGGTCAGCAGTCCAGCCGAGGCGGTGCAGCAGCCGGCAATCCAGACAAACTTCTTGCTGGTCCGATGCGCAATTGGTACCCAGAACGCCGGTGACAGAATGCCGGCGATGGCAATCGCCGAAAGCGCCCAGCGCGCTGCATCCCGGTCGCCGATGTCGTACTTAAAGAGGTAGACAATCGACTTATTGAGGATTGTGTAGCAGCCGGTAAACAGCAGCACGCCGAGAAAGATCAGCAGGAAGGCCCGGTTGGCAACCAGCGCCTTCACCATGTCGGCCGCCTTGACCGGTGGCCGTCGCTCCGCCTCCGGGGTGACTTTTTCATGTGTGCAGGCAAAGCAGACCCACAGCGCAAGAATCGCCAACGTCGCACACACCAGCGCCACCCGAATGAACCCCACTGCTTCCTGTTCACCGCCAAAATAGGTCACGGCGGGTAATCCGAAAAAGGAAATTGACAGCGAGGCCAACGAGATGAACACGCTCTTGACCCCCGCGATGCTGGCGCGCTCGTTGGCGTCGGTCGACAGCCGGGCGATAAGGCCGGTGTAGGGGATATAGATGGCGGTGTAACAGGTGCGGAAAACGATATGCAGCACCAATGCCCACACAAACAGGTTTCCGCCGCTGAGGTCAGGTACGTACCACAGGGCGGCAAAGCTGGCGGAAAAGGGGATGGCTGCAAGCAGGAGGTAGGGTCGATATTTACCCCAGCGGGTGCGTGTTTTTTCGATCAGCCAGCCCATGACGGGATCGGTGACCCCGTCCCACATCGAGGCCAGGAAGAAGATGAGCCCGGCCTGAGTTGGGCTTAGACCCAGCACGTCGGTGTAGAAATACAGCAGGTAGAATGACAGCATCATCCAGACTAGGAACACGCCGTAGATGCCCGTTGCGTAGCCTATTTTGCCGCCGACGCTAAGCTGAGCGCCGTGGCCTGTGGTTTGCTGGCCTGACAAATGAATCCCTCAAGTTGTCGGACAAATTATGAACGACGCTGGATGGGCTGACAACGCCGAAGGTGTCCTGGAACGCCAGAAATACCCAAAAAGCCTCGGATTTTTCTCAATACGCGGCTAATCTGGGCGTCGTCCTGGAAAGACCGAGTGCAGCCTGCCAGTCCAAAAAGGCCTGGTTTTCGCCGAATTTGACTAGACAAATTTGGGGTGTGATCTTATCGGGCATCTGATAACGGTAGTGAGTAAACGTCATGAGTAAGACTGAAGATCGCCTCGCCGAACTGGGGCTGACGCTGCCCGAACCGCTGGTTCTGCCCAGTAAGAACCGAACCAGCGGCGTGTTGGTCGGGAACATGCTTTACCTTAGCGGCCATGGCGCTGCTCTGCTGGAGGACAGCTCGGTGCTGCGTGCGGGGAAGCTGGGGGACGAGGTGACCCAGGAGGAGGGATACCGTACGGCCCGGGCGCTGGCGCTCAAGATGATCGCGACCGTCAAACACCATGTGGGAGATCTCGATAGGGTTGAACGCATCGTCAAAATCTTAGGGATGATCAACGCCCTCCCGGATTTCGAAACCCACAACAAGGTGCTGGACGGGGCCTCGGACCTGCTGTTCGAGGTGTTCGGCCCTGAGGTCGGCTGCCACGGCCGGTCTTCGGTCGGGGTTGCGGGATTAGTGGGCAATCAGCCGGTGGAGATCGAAGGGATCTTTTTGATCCGGGCTTAGGCTGACGCGGTCATGCCGCGCTGGAAGGAGAAGCTTGATGAGCATCACGCGACGACGATTCCTCAAAGGGACTGCCGCAGGCGCGGCGCTCCCAGCCGCCCTTGCTGAGCCCACATCAGCGGCTGCCGCGGATCCCGGCTGGCGCCCGCGGGAGTTAGAGCGCCCGCCGAACATCATCCTCGCTGTACTAGATGATGTGGGATTTTCTGATCTGGGCTGTTATGGGGCTGAGCACCAAACCCCCTGCGTCGATGAGTTGGCCAGCCAGGGCACGCGCTTCAATAACTTTCATGTGACCGCGCTTTGTGCGCCGACGCGCGCGTGTCTGCTTACCGGGCGGAACGCCCATGCGGTTGGCGTCGGCAATATCGCAGAGTGGGGGCGCGATCATCCAGGCTATCGAGGCTGGATACGTCAGGACGCGATGACGCTCGCCGAGATGCTCAAGCCGGCCGATTACTCAACGTTTGCCGTCGGCAAGTGGCACCTATCCTCGCTGGCCGACCAAAACGGCACCGGCCCCTTCGATCACTGGCCGCTTGGCCGGGGCTTTGACCGCTGGTATGGATTTCACGGCAACGCCATGGATCATTGGCACCCCGAGATGTTCGAGGACAATTCGCCAGCCTACCCGGACAAGACAGGCACCTACCACCTGAGCGCTGATCTGGCGCAGCGATCTCGCCAATATCTAAGTGACCACATTGCGGCGACGCCAGAGAAGCCGTTCTTTCTCTATCTCGCTTTTGGCGCGATGCACTTCCCGCTGCATGCTCCGCCGGCAGATATCGAACGGTATCGAGGCCAGTACGATCAAGGCTGGGATGCGCTGCGCCAGGCTCGCTTTGAGCGACAGCTTTCGCTGGGTATTGTGCCCGAGGGCACTCGCCTGTCCGCGCGCAATCCGGACGTGCCCGCCTGGGATGCGCTATCAGACGCACAGCGGCAGCTGGCCGCGCGCGGCCAGGAGGTCTATGCCGGTTTCCTGGAACACACGGACCGCCAGCTTCAGCTGCTGGTCGACTTCCTAAGGACCGAAGATCAGTTCGACAACACCATCATTATGGTGCTTTCCGACAACGGTGCTGCGGCCGGCGGGCCTATCGAGGGTCGACTGGACGTACGGCGCCACGCCTATCTGGGGGAGGCTCCGGTGGAAGAATTCCTCGCCGATATCGACCTCTTCGGCAGCGACGCCTCCTACGGCTCCTACTCTCGCGGCTGGTCACAGGCCAGCAACACACCGTTGAAGTGGTACAAATCCGACACCTTTGAGGGAGGTATCCGCTCGCCGCTGATCGTGAGCTGGCCAGACGGTGCGCTTCCCCGCGGTCAGATTAACGCCCAGTACCATCACGTGATTGACGTAGTTCCGACACTGCTGAGCATGATCGAAAAGCCGCTGCCGAAATCCTTCCGGGGCGCCGCGCCCCTCGAGATCCAGGGCGTGAGCTTCGCCTACAGCTTCGATTCGCCAACCGCTGAAACGCGTAAGCAGGTGCAGTATTTTGAAACGCTGGGCGATCGCGCAATCTGGTCGGACGGCTGGAAGGCGGTGGCGCGGCACAAGCCGGGGGAGCCGTTCGAAAACGATCAATGGGAGCTGTATCACGCGGCGGAGGACTTCGCCGAATCCCGGGATCTTGCGGCCGAGCAGCCGCAGCGACTGAAAGACTTGATCGCCCTGTGGCGTTCCGAGGCGGAGCGGTACGACGTGCTCCCCATGGACGATGACACGCTGACGCTCTACCAGAATGCCGTTCCCACCCCCCGTGCGACCTATGTTTTTTATCCGGGGATGACCCGGCTGGATCGCCTTAGCGCGCCTGATATTTATCGGTTTGATTCCACCACAACGGCGCACGTGGACCTCGCGAGTGACCGGGCCAGCGGCGTGCTGCTGGCCGCCGGTGACTCAAGCTGCGGGTTTGAGCTGTTCATGCAGGATGGCTATCTGCATTTCGTTTACGTGTACACCCGCAACGAGATATACCGACTGCGCTCGGCGACACGTATTCTTTCGGGGCAGCACCTCCTTACGCTCGCGATTACCAAGATCGCGGAGCGTAGCGGTTCGGTCCGGCTGACGGTGGATCGCGAGACAGTGGCAGACGGCGCCCTGGAGCAGATGTGGCCGATCTACGCGCCAAACTCGGGAATAAGGTGCGGCGAGAATCGCCACGCCCCGATCAGCCGCGCCTATCAGCAGCCGTTTGTCTTCGACCAGACCCTGCGCCGGATCGTTGTTGACGTGGCGATGGGCTGAGGCTTCGGCGCTCACCGTAGCCGGGTAAGCCTCTAGGAATGATCAGCTGTGGCGTAGGGTGCGATCGAGAACGTCTACCCCTTGCTGGAGCAGCCAGTAGGGTAGGTCGATCAGTACCCAGTTCTCCGCCAGCTTGTCCCCCTCGCGGCGATAGATGTCCACGACCCGCATGTCGACACGCTTGTCGCAGGCGGGCAAGCCCAGGAACCCGCCGGTCGGGGTCATCGTCAGATTTGGCCAGCCGAACCAGCAGGCGTAGCGGCCTTCGGCGAACCGGCACACATGGCCATTGAGCACGATGTTGTCCAGACTTTCCCGAAAGGGGTACTGATGCTGCTCCTGGTAACGGGGGATGGTGTGGGTCGAGCCGATACCGCTCGGTCCGTACCAGGTCATGTCGTCGTGCCAGGTTCGCTGCAGCAGCTCGGGTGAAACCCGAGTGCCATACGATTCCTGGAGATCATCTTTCATTTGGGTGACCAGCGCGAGGGTCTGTTCGCCCTCAGCATCGGACTGCGGTTCGAGGAGCAGGCCGTCGTGGGTTTGCGGGCCGGGCACCAGAATGTCGACGCCGGTTTGCGGCGGCAGCGGTTCGAGGCCCGCCTGCCTCATCACGCCGATCAGGTCGAAGAAAAAGCCCGTCTCGACGATCTTTCCCTGCTCAAGTCGATTGAAGTCGGCAAACCGCACGTACAGGAGTTTGCCGGTCGATGGGATGCCCAGCCACGGTGCGTCGAACAGGCCTACCAGATGCCCCATGGCGCAGACCCAATCGCCGCCATCGCCGACCACGTTCGCGCCTGCCATAAAGATGTCGGTACGGCGCTGCATCGGCCCCAGGGCGCGCCAAAGCGGTTCCCAGGCTTTGGCCGCCACCTCGTCCGCACCCTCGAGTTCATTAAACGGATGAACACCGCGAAAGCGATAGCTGTCGGCGGTAAATTCGCGCAGAACGTCAGCCGTGTCGGCCGGTGCAGCCTGATCGAGCGCCGCATAAAAGCGCAGCATCTGCTGCTTGTTTGCCTGAGCGTCAGCCATCACCCGATCGCCTGGCTCAAGACCGCGAGGTCGTCAAATATCGTCATTTCAATCGCAACTCGACCTGCTATGCAGCGGAAATGGGAGACACCCATGATAAACAAGGGGTGGCCGCTCGGCTCAATCTCCATGATGGTGCCACTATGGCTGCCGGCCACGCTCCAGCGCACGGCGATGTCGATGCCGTTGCTGGAAAACGGCTGGGCGGCCACATGATCGACGCTGTAGCGAAGGTCAGGGCCCAGCGCTTCCCGCAGCGACTGGTAGTACGCAAAAACCTCATCGCGTCCCGAGAAATGGCGGAACGGTGACCGGTGCAGAACGCTGTAGGGTGCGTGGCATGCTTCGAAGCCCGCCCGGTCACCCTCCCAGCAGCTTTTAAGAATCTGCCAGGCAAACCCTTCCGGGTCGTCTGCCGGCGCGACGGTTGGCAGCGCTGACCGAGGCGCCTGTTGCCGCACCCGGTCAGCTTCGCTGGCCAGCCATTCGCTCAGCTCGTCGCTGCGTTCCTGGGCCAGCTGGCGCGCCGCCGACATCGGCTCGGCGCCGAGCTGGGTCGCGAGCGTCATGTTGTCGCGGACGAGCCACTCCCTGGTGATCACGCCTTCCTCCACCACGCAGTCGGCGATGTTGGTCATGCGAACCGGGTTTCCGGTGGCAGGCCCATAGCGAGTCGGGCCGCGGTTGGTCATGCGGCTGAGCAGGCGGTGCGAGGAGTAGTAACCATCAGCCCGGCTGCCCGACCAGATCACGTTCTCGGCCAGCAGTAGTCGATCCGGGAAAGCTTCGAGGGTCTGCCAGGTCTGGTGAATAACCGTCTCGCTCCCGCGCGTGATCCCATCGAGGCCATAGATCACGCAGTCTGGCGCATAGTATTGATCGATCAGCTCGACACCCCGCTCCTCCCAGATTTCGAAGGTGATCCCGAGGATGTAGTCGACAATGTCGGAGTCAGCGCCGTACGCGCCCTGTCGTGGTTTCATAAGTTCAGGTTCAGTGCGTGGCGGCGTTTGGATGAAAACCCGAGGGGAGATCTCCGCCGCGGACCACGTACACGCAGGCATCCTCGGAACCGGGGTTCGCATACACTCTCGGCATCCCGATTGGGACGGTCATCACATCCCCGGGGCCGAGCTCGAACTCACCGGCATCAGAGCTCAGGCTGAGTTTCCCACGTTGCACCATCAGCACCTCTTCTTCTCTGCGCTCGAAGCGGGGGCTTACCGCCCCGGCCTTGAGCTGCTGACGACGCAGTTGGAACCCGTGTGGCCAGGACATCTGGCCCGCGCAGACGCCGTCAGCATCACAGGCAGCTCCGATGATCGGTGCCTCCGTAATGCCGATGTTCTCACCGAAGGGGAACACCGCGGGCGTCGTCGGGTCGTCCGCTCTGACCACGCAGCGCGCCAGCTCTTCGGTGGTCATCCGATTGAGCTTCGCGACGTCCGCGGCGGTGGTCGCAGGCATGATCTCAGCGCCCTCGGGCGCCTGCTCGCCGGCGGTCGTGTCGATCAGCCGACCGTTCTTGAGCAACACCAGCCCGTAGTCACGCGCCTTCTCAAAGACGCTGGGCGCCCAGGTCACGTGTCCCGGGTCGTCACCGCCAAGCACCGCAAAGAGAAAGCCAGGCCCGTCGCCGATGTTGGTGAACCCTCGGAAGACATGGATTGGGATCGAGATGGTGTCGCCAGGGCCGAGCTCGATGTGGCCGTCTTCGCAGTCCGCCCCAAGCGTAAAGGCCCAGCGTCCCGAGTGCACCACAAACACTTCCGCAGTTTCGTGACTGTGCTGCGAGTTCACGCAGCCGGCTGGCTGTCGCGCGCCTCCGATATTAAAGCCGTGTGGAATGTTGATGTGCACGTGCTGCTCCGGGTTTTCTGCTACTCCCGGGCCGATGATGGTGAAGTTCTCTTTCGTCTCGCTGCCAGGCGTGCGCGTATCGATGAACGCGCTGGTGCACGGCTTTAATTCTCCGTAATGCACCAACCTCGCACGCAGGTCCGCCTCCGACCACTGATTCTGTGCCATGCCCCGTTCTCCCGCGGCGCGCTGTGCACCCGCTAATTCGAAGCCAAATGTACTGCGGATGCAATTTGGGTTCAAGGCAAGTCGTCTAAGCCACGAAAAAGACAATATTTAATTAAAACAGATAGTTAAGCTGCTTCGAGATGGGTTGTCTGAAACGCTGTTCAGCCTGCAGAGAGGCCGCCCCTTGCATTCGGAATCAAAAGGGCGGAAAACGTTGAGCCCTGCACGGTGCCTGGCGACAGCCGGCGGCCGGAACTCGCTCGAAAACGGAAACGCGCTGATGAGTTTTGACATGGTTGATGCCCACCACCACCTGTGGGACCTGAAGGCGGTTCGGTACCCGTGGCTGCTGGAGAAAGGCGTCAGGCGTTTCTTCGGCGATCCCACGCCGATTCAAAAGAACTATCACGTCGCCGACTTTCAGGCAGACATCGACCGACTGCCGATCAGCCAGTCGGTGCATATCCAGGTGGGCGCGGCACCCGAGGACAGTCTGGCGGAGACGCGTTGGCTCCAGGCAGCAGCGGAGGAGACCACGTCACGCGGTTTGCCCAGCGCCATCGTCGCCTTTTGTGATCTGGCGCAGGAAGACGCCCCGGCGCAGCTCGACGCTCAGTCAGCGTTCGGACGGCTACGCGGTATCCGCCAGATCGTTGGTCGTTCCCTGGAGGAGGATGCTCAAACCGGGACCGACGCGTTGCTGGACAGTCCGGTGTGGCGGCGCAATCTGGCTGGGCTGGCCGCGCGAGATCTATCCTTCGATCTTCAGCTGATTCCGCCACAGCTTCCGCGAGTGATCGAGGTGCTCAAAGACTGTGAAGATCTCTCGGTGGCGCTATGCCACTGTGGCTCACCGTGGGACCGCACGCCGGAGGGGCTGAAGTTTTGGAAAAAGCACACCGCAGCGCTTGCTGAGTTGCCCCGGGTTCACTGCAAGCTGTCGGGGTTTGGGATGTTTGACTCAGGCTGGGACGCGGACAGCGTTCGCGAGCTTGTGCGGCATCTGATCGATTGTTTTGGCCCCGACCGATGCATGTTTGGCTCGAACTTTCCGGTCGACAAACTGTACCGAGATTACCGAAGCGTCTTCGCGCAATTCCGTGCGCTGGTCGAGGATCTCACCCCCGCGGAGCAGGAGGCTATGCTGGGCGGGAACGCGAGACGCTTCTACCGACTATAGGGAGCCGCTGATTCACGGCGTACGAAACCTCGCGGCGAGTTGGTCAGCGCCCGCGCTCAAAAAGCTGTGATCGGACGACAGGAGAAACAGCGTGGCGCCGGCGGCCATCCAGCGATCCACTTCGCTGAGGTCCGACACAAACATGCCGACTCGGCGGCCGGCAGCCCGGCCGGCCGCACAGACTTGCTCCACCGCTTCGATCACCGCTGGACTGGCCGGGCTCTCCTCGCCGAGTGCCACCGTTAGGTCGATCCGCCCGATAAACAGACAGTCGATACCGTCCACCGCCGCAATGTCGTCGATCGCAGCAACGGCCGGAACGTCTTCGATCTGGGCGACGATCGTGGTCTGCTGGCGGCTGTCGTCCAGGTGCGCCGGCATCTTTTTGCGACCCAGGCCGGCAGCCCGCGTCGAGCCGGCATAGCCGCGGCCGCCGGGGCCAAAGTGACAAGCCTTGACCAGCACCTCTGCGGCTTCGGCGGAGGTTACATGCGGCGCGATCACGCCCGTAGCGCCGCAGTCGAGCGCATTGAGGATGTCAGGCCCGTTGGTGGACGGAACCCGAACGAGGGCGGGCATTCCCGCCAGCTTGGCGACCGCCAGGCATTGGTCCAGCTCGAGGCGGCCGAAGGGTGCGTGCTCTGCGTCCAGCGCCAACACGTCCAGCCGCGTGCCGCATAGCACCTCGCACACGACCGATGAGGGCGTTTTCACCCAGGTGCCGATTAGCGGCTGGCCGCTGCCGAGTCGTTCGCGAAAGCTCGCGGCCGAGCTGGCCTCCCCGGTGGCCGTCACCAGAGCCGCTCGGAGGCGAGCGCAGCGCCTTGGGCCATGGCCCCAAGCTTGGCGTAGGCGATTTCCGCGTCCACCGCACCAAATCCGGCAAAGGTGGCAAAGCCACAGTCGCT
Organism: Pseudomonadota bacterium; assembly: GCA_038747195.1. Taxonomy (GTDB): domain Bacteria; phylum Pseudomonadota; class Gammaproteobacteria; order Xanthomonadales; family SZUA-38; genus JANQOZ01. The sequence continues at coordinate 17,260 of JBCDKA010000016.1, read as the reverse complement.
GCCCGCGATAACGCGTTCCCGGCCGACGATATCGGCAAATCGGCAGATGCGTTCCGCCACCAGTTCGGGGTGCTCGACAAAATTAGTGGTGGAGTCGATCACGCCGGGAACCAGCACCAGGTCGTCCGGCAACTCCGTGTCTCGAAAGGTGGTCCACTCGTGGGCGTGGCGGGGGTTGGAGGACTCGAAAACCAGCGCGCCGATCTTGGCCTCGAGCGCAATGGGCAGCACCATAGACATTGGCGCGTCGTGCGTGTGTGGTCCCTCGTAGTTGCCCCAGCAGACGTGCATGCGAACTCGGTCTTTGGGGATGTTGCGCAGCGCGTGGTTAAGCATCTCAACATGAGCATGGGCGAGCTTCTGATAACGCTCGTCCGGCTGGTCCTTAAACATCATGTGACGCCCCAGGCCGAGGTCGGGGGAGTCGAGCTGAATGATCAGCCCCGCGTCCACGATGCCTTCATACTCAACCCGCATTGCCTCGGCTAGGGCTTCGAGATAATCGTCGTGAGTCTCGTAAAACTCGTTGGGCTGAAACAGGGCGATGACGCCAGGTGAGGCGGCGTTCATAAACGCCTCGGTGGCGGGGGTTTTTTCCAGCGCCGCCTTAAAGTGGGCCAAGTCTGCTTCGAGCGGCGCCATGTTGATCACCTCGATCGCGCCGCGGCAGCACGGCCGGCGATATTCCGGCGTGCCGCCGCCGCTCGCCTGGCGTTGGAGGAAGCTCGGGAAGTCCTCCAGATCTGCCGGCGGTCGGCGAGGGCTGTCCCCTTCAAAGCCCGAGATCCTCTCCTTGATGTAAGTGGCGTAGCTGATCTTGCTCATCTCCCCGTCGCTGACCACGTCGACGCCCAGCGACACCTGCCGGGCGACCGCTTCATCCACGGCCTCGCTGATCACAGCGTCGAAGTGCGACTGGTCAACGTCGTCCCCTTTTTCTTTGGCAAAGACCAGTTCCGTCACCGACAGCGGCCGGGGCAGGCTGCCGGTATGGGTGGTGAGGATGCGATCGGTGCTGTATTTCATGATGTTAGTTTTCCGTGGTTTGTCCGGGCTGGTGGCTCGCTCAGCTGCGCGGCGAGGCATCGAGGCGAGCCGAGTTGCCCGCGACCATTTCGCCTGAGAAAAAACGTTTTTCCGGCTGGAGCACGGGGTTGTCGACGCGCTCGAGAATCATCGATACGGCTGCTTCCGCCATGCGGTCTACCGGCTGACGGATGGTTGTCAGGTTGTAGCTGGACCACCTTGCGGGACCAACGCCGTCAAAACCTACCACCGACATGTCCTGCGGCACGGCGAGTTGATGCTCATGCCGGGCGGCATCGATGCAGCCTAGCGCCATCGTGTCGTTAGCGCAGATGACCGCATCGGGATAGGTGCCGAGGCGGGATTGCAGTTTTACGAGGGCAGCGGCGCCGCTGTCGTAGCCAAAATCGCCCTCGACGACGCTGACGCGGTTGACGCCAAGTTCCTGCAGCCGCTCCAAAGCGCCCTGCGTCCGTTCCGTGCTGACCGAGGAGTCTCCTGGCCCGCTGATAATGCCGAAGCGCTGATGGCCGGCATTGACCAGTGCGTCGACCAGCCACCGCTCCCCCTCACTCTGGTCACAGCAAACCGCGTTAACCTGCCGATCTCGAAACGAACGGTTGTAGAGAACAAACGGCACCCGCCGTTGTTCGATGGCATCGATCTGCCGGTTCGAAAGGCGCGCCGCGACAATCATCCCGTCAACCTGATACTGCAGCACCTGATCCAGCAGCAAATCGATCTCACTCTCCTGCTCCAGCGTAAACAGCAGCGCCCGCACGCCGCGGCTTGCAAGATGCTGGTTGAGTCCAACCAGTATCTCGGGGAAATACAGCGCGGTGTTGGTGGAAATAACCACTGCCGCCGTGTTTGAGCGGCCGCTGATCAGGCTTCGGGCAATGGCGTTGGGCTGATAGCCGAGCTGCTCCGCAGCTTTCATTACCCGGGTCCGCATTTTTCGAGAAACGGACGCGCCGGGTTTGAAACATCTTGAGACGGCCGATTGAGAGACGCCGGCAAGTCTGGCGACGTCGTAAGACGTCACGCGCTGTCGCGCACCTGCTGCGGAATTGCCTGCCATGCCGTGAATCTCGTTTGCGTTGCTTCCCGCAATACGTTGCCGGGAGCGAGAAAATGCTACGGCAATTTGACTGCGAATGCGAACGGACAGGTCGTGTTCGATTCGACTACTTTTTTGTATGAAAAACAGATGGCTGGCCCTGCGAAAGCGTCAATTGGGCCTGTGTATGGCACGTTAGAAGCGCAGATCGGTGCCTCGAACATGCCGGAAATTTGCATCCGCAGTCAGAAGCGGAATAATGTTCCACTTTGCTGTTGGGCGGCGCGCCGGGGACACATGATGGTCGGATTGGGTGGAGAGTTTGGGGCGCTCAACTGGACCATTTTGGTGGTCTACATTGTGGCCAACCTCGCCCTCGGCTATTTCCTCGGTAAAAAAATCCACACGGCCAATGACTTCTTTCTGGGGGATCGATCGACGCCCTGGTGGGCGATCGGTATTTCGGTGGTGGCAACGTATGTCAGCGCGCTGTCGTTCCTTGGCGGCCCGGCCTGGTCATACACCAGCGGCCTGTCAGTTATCGCGATCCACCTGAACTACCCGATTGTCATCTTCCTCGTGATTACGCTGTTTCTGCCGTTTTTCTACAACAGCGGCGTCGCGTCGATCTATGACTACCAGGAACGCCGCTTTGGGCCGACGGCGCGCAGCGTCATGTCACTCATCTTTCTTATCTCCCAGGCTCTCAGCTCGGCAGCGGTGCTGTACGCGACCTCGCTGGTGCTTCAGTTCATCACAGGCATCGACGTGGTGCAGGCCATTGTGATCGTCACGATCGTGGCGCTGATCTACACGGCCATGGGCGGCATTGCCGCAGTGATCTGGACCGACGTCATCCAGGCGGGCATTCTTCTAATCGGTGCCGGGATCATCTTTTTTGCGCTGCTTGACCAGCTGCCGCTGTCTCTCGGCGAGACGCTGGTGGAGCTGAAGGCGGCGGGGAAAACCAACGCCCTCAATTTTTCGTTTGACTGGACGGAGGAAGCAACCATCTGGTCCGGCGTTATTGCGATGACGCTCTATCACGCGACCGTGTACGGCGGTAATCAGATGATGGTGCAGCGGACGCTGGCGGCCAAGAATATCGGCGACGCGAAGAAGTCTTACCTCATGATGGGCTTCGCCGCGTTCTTTATCTATTTCCTGTTCTTCTTTCTGGGCATCTTGTTCTACAGTTATTACGGCGGCCGGGAATTTGAGAACGGCAACACGATTATTCTTCAGTTTGCGGCCGACATCGGCATCCCGGGCCTGATGGGCATTCTGGCGGCTGCGGTGATGGCGGCGTCGATGTCGAGCCTGGATTCAGCCTTCAACTCACTGGCCACAGTCAGCACGGTCGATTTTTATCAGAAGTACTTTCGCCGGGACGAGACGCCTGAGCATTATCTGAAAACTTCTCGGATCTTCACGTTCGTCTGGGCGCTGATCATCATCGTGCCGGCGATACTCTACGCACAGTCCGAAGGGTCTATCCTCCAGACGCTGACCAAAGTTGGCTCCTACTTTGTCGGCGCGAAGCTCAGCATGTACGCGCTGGGATTTTTCTCGAAGCACACCACCGAAAAAGGCCTGCTGGTCGGCGTCGCCGTGGGTTTCGGGGTGATCTGGTTTGTAGCAACAAAAACGGACATCGCCTGGCCCTGGTATTGCGCGATCGGTGCCGCCGTCAATATGGCGGTTTCTTTCGTCTGCAGTCTGCTCATCGATGGCCCTCAGAAGGAGTATTCGCCGTATTCCGTGAAAGGCCAGGCCATGCGCTTTGCCGCTGAGGGAACCGTGCAGAAAGACGGTGGATGGTATGTCGTGCCGGGCAAGGTCGATCCGATCAGCTACCTGCTGCTGGTTTTCCTGGCGCTGAATCTGCTGCTGCTGTTTGGTCTTGAAAAGCTGATCTGAATTTTCCGGTGACCGAAGGGAGCTGATGAGCAGTCGCTCCAAAAGCTCTTAGATCCGGTGCTCGAGCGGCCATAAGACGCCGCCGACTGATCGACGCATGGGTGCTGGGCTTAACCTGACACCTGCTCTCGCGTGGCCGGCGTACCAAGCAGGGAATAGCCGTGCAGGTTCACCAACACTTCGTCCGCGTCGCTGAAGTCTTGGCCAGCGGTGAAGGCGCCGGGTGTGGCGATGGTGTAGAGACCAGCCGCTTTGGCCGAGGCGACCGAGGCGGAGCTGTCCTCGACAGCCACCACGTCGCTCGCGTCCAAGCCGAGTTGTCTTAACGCCGCGAAGTAAATGTCGGGCGACGGTTTCGGTTTTGCGCAGTCTTCTCGAGTCAAAACGGCGGAGAATGCTTCGAAGCGCAGCGCCGGGCCCGCGGCTTCAGCAATTGCTTCGATGTTGGCGCGATAGGTGGTGGTGACCAGCGCAACCTTGATGCCGAACTCGAGTGCCTGACCGATCGTATCCGCGACACCGGGTCGCAGCGGTATCCCTTGAGAAATGATCTGCTCGCAGGCCAGCTCGGTCTTCCGCGCGTGAATGATCCCGATGGTTTTTTCGTTCAGCGCGGCATCGTGGCTGTCGTTGAGGCGCCGAAGGCGATCGATGCCGCCGGGCTGGCTCAGCAGCTCCCGGTAGGTTTCGCGGTCCCAATGCCACGTCAACCCCGCTTCGGCAAGCGCCTGATTGTAGGCACGGCGCTGAATGTCAGAGGTTTCAGCGAGGACGCCGATGGCGCCAAGAAAGAGTGCTTTTGGCTTCATCTCTAGGATCGCAAAACCCGGTACAGTACCCACGTAAATCTGAAGAACCCATCAAGACGTCGTTGAGGCGGTGCATGGGCGCCCCCGCCTATGGTCGTGTTACGGCGCAGTTTCATGTTCCTTGGAGGCCTGCGCAACCGTACCTGTCGGTCCGTTTGGCGTTGCGTTGTTTGCGGTTTGCCGAGCGAGTGGGCCAGTTCAGACGCGACAGCGGTTATGCTGCCGGCCCGAAAACGGAGATTGGCTTAACGATGAACGTATTGGCACGACCACTGCACTCGATCGCTTTGGCGAATTTGCTCCTCTTTTCTTTTGCCGCCACCGCAGAGCTGCTGATTGAGGAGCCAGTGGTTTTTGAAAGTCGTGGTGCCGAGCTGGCCGGTTCCATCGTTTTGCCACAGGGCAATGACGTTCTGGCCGCCATAGTGTTTGTCCATGGTTCCGGGAAACAGCCCAGAAGCCTCGAGCTGGCCCGGCTGTTTGCCGGTGAAGGGGTGGCGGCCTTGGTCTACGACAAGCGCGGCGTCGGGGAATCAGGCGGCGAATTTGAGGGCAAGCAGCCCGTTAGCGAAAAGAACCTTGCGCTGCTGGCGGCTGATGCCGTGGCCGCGGTTAAAGCGCTGAGTGAGCACCCCAGGCTGCAAGGGGTTCCGCTGGGGCTGACCGGGATCAGTCAGGCCGGTTGGATCGTCCCGCCGGCGGCCCTGGACCTGCCGCAGCTAGATTTCCTGGTGCTGTGGAGCGGTCCGGTTTGTAAGGTCAGCGAAGAGGACATCTTCAGCAAGTACACCGCCGATCTCGATGCCACCCGGGCGCCCAGCTATGAAGAGGCATTGAACGCCAGGTCGCGGCCTTATGTCTGGCCGGCATTCCTCGGTGATGACACCGACCCGTCAGTCAGTTTGTCCCGGCTGAGTATCCCCGGCCTTTGGGTTTTTGGAGCGCAGGACGGCAGCGTCCCGACGGATTTGTCGATCCGGCGCCTCGAGCAGCTAGTGGATCAGGGGCACGACTACGACTACATCCTGTTTTCCGCGTTAGGGCACAACAATATCGGAGGATCGTTTGCCTCGGTCATCGACTGGATACGGTCTACCGTGGACTGATTCTTTACGGCTGGCGGGAATTCTGTTGGTCAGACTTCACTGCGGGGTATAGTCGAACGGTCTTGGCGATTGATCGAGGAAATCAGCAAATGAGCGACCCACAGGCAGGCCTGGCGGCGCGCGACGCCAACTACGTACCGCTCTCTCCCCTTTCGTTACTCAAGCGGACCGCACACGTTTATCCGGATCGCTGCGCCATCGCCTTTGGCGATCACCGGCAAACCTGGGGTGACACGAATACTCGCTGCTGCGCTTTGGCGAGCGCCATTCGGCGGCGTGGCGTCGGAAAAGACGACACGGTGGCGGTGCTCGCGCAGAACACTCCTGCGTCGGTTGAGCTGGCCTTCGGAGTTCCGGGGGCAGGTGCCGTTCTCAATATGATCAACACGCGGCTCGACGCGGCGGCCGTCGCCTTCATTCTCGATCACGGGGAAGCGAAGGTTTTTCTGATCGATGCGGCGGTGGCGGAGCTGGCGGCCGAGGCACTGGCCCTGGCTGAGGTCAAGCCGCTCATCATCGATATCGCCGACCCGGCCTACCCTGAAGCGCCGGCAAGCGGCTCGATCTCCTACGAGGACTTCATCGCCTCGGGCAGCGCGGCTGAGCCGCTGCAGATGCCTGACGATGAATGGGACTCCATCGCCCTGAACTACACCTCAGGAACAACGGGGAATCCAAAGGGGGTGCTCTATCACCATCGTGGGGCCTATCTGAATGCGCTCGGCAACGGGCTTGAGTGGAATCTCACGAAACACCCGGTCTACCTCTGGACGCTGCCGCTGTTTCACTGCAACGGCTGGTGTTTTCCCTGGACGGTGGCGGCCTATGCCGGCGTCAACGTCTGCCTGCGGGCCCCCGAACCCAAGGCCATCTTGCGGGCGATTCAACAGCATCAGGTGACCCATCTGTCTGGTGCTCCGATCGTTCTGAATATGATCGTGACCGAGGCCGAGCAAACGGACGTGGCCTTCGCGCCCGAACTGGCCATGACCACCGCCGGCGCCGCACCTCCGGCGGCCGTGCTGGCGCGGGCGGCGAACGTCGGCGTGGACGTCACGCACGTCTACGGCTTGACCGAGGTTTACGGCCCAACCGCTGTCTGTGCCTGGCAGGCGCCTTGGGATGAGCTGCCCCAGGGTGAGCAGGCGGTCATGCGCGCCCGCCAGGGCGTCAACTATCTGGTGCTGGAGGAGCTTTCCGTTCGGCATTCAGAGACGGTGGAGCCCGTGCCCAAAGACGGTGAAACCATCGGCGAAATCATGTTTCGCGGCAACGTTGTCATGAAGGGTTATCTGAAGAATCCGTCAGCTACCGAGGAAGCGTTTGCCGGCGGCCACTTCCATTCCGGTGACCTTGCCGTCTGGCATGCAGACGGCTACGTGGAGATCCGGGACCGCCTCAAAGACATCATTATTTCCGGGGGAGAAAACATCTCCTCGATAGAGGTCGAATCGGTGCTCTACGACCACCCGGCGGTCAGTCTGGCGGCGGTTGTGGCTGCGCCGCACGAGAAGTGGGGTGAAACGCCCTGCGCCTTTGTCGAACTGGCGGCCGGCGCTACCGCGACAGAAGAAGAGCTGATTGCGCACTGCCGCGAGCGCCTGGCGGGCTTCAAAACGCCGCGGAAGTTTATCTTTGGGGAGCTGCCGAAGACCTCCACCGGTAAGGTGCAGAAGTTCGCCCTGCGAGATCGGGTCAAAGCATAAGGTTCTTTATTTCAGCACTCAGCCGGCGGGACCGACGCCAGGCGGACGGCCTGAAAAGTCTTTTCACCATCCGCCCCGTCGAGGATGAACGTCGCCTGGCCGCAGTCGGTGAACTCGAGGGTCAGCGAGCCCCAGCTCACCAGGGACTCGGGCGCTCCCGGCTGCTGAAAGCTGCCCGAGTCGGCTGACAGCATGTCGAGCGTCAGCGGGGTGCCAGCGTCGACCGGCTCAGCGGTGCTTTCGCTAACCAGCCAGAGCCGTTGGCCGTTGGCGTCATAACCGAAGTAAAAGACCGTCAGCGTATCGTCGGTCTGAATGACGTTGAACCCGTCACCTTCGCTGGCCGGGTCGAACCAAAGCCCGGATATCGCAAGTCCCCCTGCCTCGACAATCCACTGCTCACGAAACAGGCGCTGCGGGGCGTTGAGCGCGCCCGCCAGAAACGGTGAGCGGTCGATGACCTCAAGCGTGAGCTCATAGCGCCCGCGCGTGCCGGGCTGAAAGTCGAAGCTGGCGACCAGCGGTGGATCGTCCGCGGCCGGCGCCGCTTGCATGGCGCGTTCGGTCGCGGGGACACCGTCGACCTTCCACAGCGTCTCAACCCCGTGTGTCGGCGCAACCAGCTGGGCTGAGAGCGAGAGAGTCTCGCCGACGGCCACGTCCACCGGGATGTTGTTTGTCGGATTTGCCGTGCCCGGCTCAATTGCCGAGACGCCCGCTGCCGGCAGGCCCCAGCCGCCGTCGTAAAGCGTCGCTACGTAGGTCTCTGCGCAGATCGGGCAGAACTCTTGTCCGAGCGCTCGCATCGCGCACTGATTCACCGGCCGGTACATGCCCCGCGACCGGTAGCGAGCGCCCTCAAAGAGTCCGACCAGATCGCGATTGCCAAACGTGGGCGGCGTGGGAATGGCGGTTGTCGGTTCAATCCAGTTGCGCCATTTGATCCGATCGCGGTCTACGACATCGGTTGCGTTCGGTTCGCACGGCGGTAGCGATAGATCCTCGTCGCTGCAGGGAAAAACCTGAGCAGTGGTTTCATATTCGTCCGTCAGCAGAGAAAACGAGTGGCCCCACTCGTGGATCAGCAGCTCGGGCGACAGCGGATGAGTCGAAATCACGGGAAAAAAGCCGCCCGATCCGCCGTACCGACTGTCGTTGACCACAACCACCACACGATCCCAGAAGAACGGTGCCTCAGCTGCGGCCTGAGCGACAGCGGTTTCGTTCACCGTCAGCAGGCGATCGACACCGGCGGTACAGAAGGTCGCGTCAAACGCTGTGTCCACCTCCAGCGGCGCTTCGGGGTCGGTGGCAAAACACCCCGGATGATCAGCGCCGGATTCAGCTGACGCGACAAAGTAGGATTCGATGGTCAGAAACGCGCGGTATGAGCGATACGGCTCAATCGACAAAAAGCCCTCCAAGGCCCGGGCGACATCCGCCTCAAACTTTGCCTCCTCGCTCGCCTGATACCCCTCGCTGAGCATGAGCAGATTCACGCGGTTTAGCGGCGCCTCGTCGATCGCCGGGCTGCCTTTGGCCGCAGGCGCGGTACGTTTGGCGCCGTCGATGAGTTCCTGCAGCGGCCAGCTTCCCCGGCGCATTCCGGCAGCGTCCCAATGCTGAATCTTCACATCCTGCGCCGCGTCAGGAATCCTGAGCAGAATCGCGGTTGTCGAGGCCGGCGAGTGGTGAACAGCGGTTGACTCCACAGCAACGGTCTGCCCGTCGCGATCAATCGCCGTCAGCACGTTTCGCCAGCGTCGCGCCGGCAGGCTGCGTGTGGGACGCGCCGGCAAGTCCAGCAGCTGGTAAAAGGCCACGGTCGGCGCATCCTGGCGAGTCGGGCTGTTGTCGACCTCAAAAAAAATGTAGTGGGTGGGAGCGGCGTTTGCCTTGGCACCGGCGAGACCGGCCAACAGCCAAACAGCAGCAATAACACGCCGGATCAGAGCCGACGCGGAAACTCTCAGGACCATGAATGGAGACTACCCGAGCTTTCGTAGAATCGCCAGGCAGGTTGATGTCTGGCTAATCCCTTGCGGTTGACGGGGCGTTCTGGTGACTAATCTCCTCGTCCCTCTCTGGCACCGGATGGTGAAGGAAACGAGCGGTGGGTTGACAGTATACCTATCAGTAGATAGACTGCCCCTCGAACTCAGGAGATACATGTTCGTGTCAGCAAAACGCAGCGAAATAGAGCAAGCCGCAACCAGCGCGATCAAACGTGAAGGCTTCAAGAGCGTGAGCTTTCGAACGCTGGCTGACCAGGTCGGCGTCAAGTCTTCGAGCGTGCACTATCACTTTCGCACCAAAGACGATCTCGCGGAGGCGGTGATCCGCTCCTACACGGAGGCTTTTGAGGCGGCGCTGCATGCAATCGAACAGGAAAACGAGACGCTGCTGGGCAAACTCGACGGATTCCATGATCTGTTCGCGGAAGTCGTCGCCCAGGATGACATTTGCCTGTGCGGCATGATGGCCGCGGAGGTGAGTTCCCTGGGGGACGGGGCCAAGCAGGCGCTGCGCGCATTCTTCCGTATCTCTGAAAGTTGGCTGGAGAAAACCTTTGCGGCGCACGCCTCGGAGCTCAGCGGTCAACTCTCCGCAGCGGAGCTGGCGGGCATATTTATGGCTGGCCTGGAAGGTGCAACCCTGGTTGATCGGGTCGACGGCAAGGTCGCTAGGCTGCAGGCTTTTCGGTCGCTTTCACGATCGCTGATCACCTGACCCTTTTTTGATTTCTTAACCTATCTATCGATAGATAATTTTTATTCCAAGGAGACATAACCATGAACCATCAAACCACCGAACAGAAAATCGCTTTAATCGTTGGCGGTACCACCGGCATGGGCAAGGCCAGCGCTCGGGCGCTGCTCGAGCGAGGTGTTCCGGTCCGCATCGTTGGACGGAACGCCGATCGACTGAGCCAAGCCAAAGCGGAGCTCAGCGCGCTTGGTGAGGTCGAAACCATCACGGCCGATCTATATCGAGAGTCAGACGTGGCCGCCCTCATCGGATCGATTGACGCTGACTCGAGGGCTTATGGCTACCTCGTCAACGCCGCCGGGACCTTCAACCCAAAACCCTTTCTGGAGCACACGGAGGCCGACTACGACAGCTACCTGAACCTGAATAAGGCGACCTACTTTGTTACCCAGGCGGTAGCCAGGAATATGCAGAAACACGGGGGCGGTTCCATTGTTAACATCGGCTCAATGTGGGCCAAGCAGGCGGTGAAGGCCACGCCTTCGTCCGCCTATTCAATGGCCAAAGCAGGGCTGCACTCACTGACACAGCACCTGGCGATGGAGCTGGGTGAGCAGGGCATTCGCGTGAACGCGGTGGCGCCAGCCGTCGTTGCCACTCCCATATACGAAACCTTTATCGACCCGGCTGAGGTTGATGAAGCGCTGGCCGGGTTCAATGACTTTCACCCGATCGGCCGCATCGGCAAGCCCGACGACGTGGCCAGCGCAATCGATTACCTGCTGTCGGATGATGCAGGCTGGGTCACCGGAACGGTGCTCGATGTGGATGGCGGCGTGATGGCGGGTCGCAACTAACCTGGCCTTCGAGGTGAGTGACGGTTGGGCGCCACTTGGCGCTCAACCGGTTACTAAGCGTGGCGAGGCAACTTACCCACCGGCAAACGCACCAGCCGCCAGCAAGAACAGCGCGGAGCTGAGGATCGCGCCAACTGTTCGCAAGTGGTTCCAGCGAGTCCAGACCTTCCGGTAGTGATGCCAATACGTTTGGGCTGACAAGTCCTGTGGCTCCATGCCGTCTAGTCGCTGGTTCATCGGTACGTTGGCGGCGATCGTGGTCAGAAACACCGTTGCGACATAGACCACACAAGCCACGACAGCGTAGTAGCGGCCAAGGCCCGCTCCATGGGTTGCTGCATACCAGCCGAATCCAACCGAGAGCGGAACCAGCGAGAGAAACGAGGTCAGAAACACGGAACGCAGCACCGTGCGGTTGATCTGACGCATGGCGTCAGCGCCGGCGCCGGCTTCAGCGTGCCTAAGACCTCGCATGATGAAGTCCGAGAAACTCAGAAACACGCCAGCAACCAGCGCGCAGACAAAACCCATCCACAGACTTCCGTAAAACAACCAATCCAACATCACCTTCCCTCCCGTGCGGCCTCTATGGGCAAACCAGGGTTCTTCTCATAAGCGAGTCTCGCTGCCGCCGCGAGGCACGCCAATCCGATCACCCATTCAATCACCATCGCCTGAACCAGCGTCGACGAGGGTGCGCCGTCAATGACGTACCCCAGCAATCTTGCGCCGCCATAAGAGCAATAAACCAGAGCGCCGGCCCACAAGCCGGTTGCCAGATGTATGCGCGAGAAGGCGCTCACCAGCATCAGCAGTCCGACCACACCAAGCAGACCACCCGGCGCACGGTATTCAGACAGGACGCTGACGTCATTGGGCAGCACCACGCCGTTGCTGGCCGCAAAGCCCAGCGGCTCAACGACCAGCGCCGCTCCGATCGCCAAAAGCACCGCGCCAGCAAACCCCGAGATCAATCTCGCCGTTCGAAAACTCATGCCGCCGCTCCCCACTGACCTGAAGCGGCGGCATCGCGCGCATACGCAGAAAAATCTTTGGGTTGCCGTCCCAGCGCACGCTCAACGCCGTCGGTCAGGCTGGCATTCCGCCCATCGAGTACCACCGAGAACAGGTAGTCCATCATCCAGACCACCACCTCCGGCGCGCCCGACTCGGCGACACCGCGAACAAACGCTTCATGAGGAATCTCTGTGAACGCTATTGAGCGACCGGTCGCGCGGGATAACTCTTTGGCAACGTCACCGAACGTCAGCAATCGTGGCCCGGTGACCTCGTAGACCTGCCCATTGTGACCGGGCTCGGTCAGCGCCACTGTGGCCACCTCTGCGATGTCGTCAACGTCAACAAATGGCTCGGCGATTTTGCCGGCGGGCAGCTGGATGACCCCCGCGTTGACCATCTCCACAAAAGCGCCTTCCGAGAAATTCTGGTTGAACCAGCTAGCCCTGACGACCGTCCATTCAAGGCCGCTACTCATCACAACCTTTTCGCAGGCCTGCGCCTCGGGCTCACCGCGACCTGACAAAATCACGGCGCGCTGCACGCCCTGCGCCCGCGCTGCTCTCATCAGCTCAACGATGGCATCTCTTGCCCCGGGTACCGCCAGATCTGGCGCATAGCTGATGAAGATGGCGCTTACACCGCTGAGACAAGCTTGCCAGCCTGACGGGTTTTGCCAGTCGAAGGGCGGCGTTGCCGAACGTGAACCGCTCCGCACCGGCAATCCGCGTTGCTTTAGGTTGTTGACGATTCGTGAGCCGGTCTTGCCGGTCGCTCCGATCACCAGAATTTCCCCCGTTTGGGTTTCGTTATCTGTGGGTTTCATAGTGAAGCACTCAAGCTGTTAATTAATGAGGCTTCAGGATGGCAGTCGGTCAATTGAAAGGATTGACGCCAGACGACAGAGTTTTGACCGTGCGCGCCACGAGCGGCGTTCCGGGTCAGGCAGCGCTGGGATTCAGCCGAAACGAGCGGGGCGTTTGTCCGGACCACCGCTTAAAAGCCCGGTTGAAGGCACTTTGCTCAGAAAATCCCGTCAAGAATGCCACCTCAACCAGTGAATAGCTGGAATCGCGGAGCAGACGCCGTGACAGATCTCGTCTGGCGGTCGTCACAAGCTGTTGAAAGGTGTGGCCGTCCTGCGCCAGCCTGCGCTGAAGCGTTCGTCCGCTCATACCCAGCGCCTTCGCAACATCGTTGATGGCTGGGAGCCCTTCACTCAGCGACTCGGCAATCTGCTTCAGTACGCGCTGACCCAGCGCTTCATCCGCAGGCAGGTCAGCGAGTTCCTGGTTGAGATGAGCCTCAAGAAATCTCGAAACGCCGGCGTCACCAAGCTGGTTCGGTGCGTCTAAGGTCGCGTCACTGACCAACAGTGCGTCCCGCTCCATGGAAAATCGCACGGGGCAACCAAAGAAGGTTTCATGAGCCGAGATGTCGCAGGGCGCGTCGTGAATAAACCAGATTTCCTCCGGCACAAAGCGCTCCTGCGCAACCTCACGACTGATCTGTGCAATCGCGGCGATCGTCTGCTCGTTGGAGATCCGCAGCCCCAGCTCGCGTTCGCCACTTCGATGCAGCGTCATGAAGTTTCGCCCGTCCCTGGCCCGAAGTTCGTAGGTGGATACGCTCGTTAGCACCAGCCCGTAACGTTCTGCCCGTGCGTAGGATCCTCGAAGCGTCAGCGCCGTTTTCCACGCCAATCCGAATGCCCCGTAGTCGTCGCAGCGCATGGAGCCGCCAACACGCAGGGATAACGACGTTCCTTCGGGGTTTTCCCGAACGGCGCGTTCGCACAGCGCATAGTAGGCCGTGTCGTCCACCATCAGCTTGGGATCGATAGGTAGTGCTGGATCGACCTTGACCGATTCGAACAGTTGCCGACGTCGCGCGCTGCCGGGCGGGTCGCCGGCCGTCGCCGCCGCAATCACCTTGTGGACAAACAACGAAGAGATCAGGCCCATCCACTTATCCTAAGTGTGGTTCGCCGCGATTCCCAGGCGATTGCCTGTTCGGCGACCGATTGACTTAACGGGTAGGAGTAAGATGAGGTCCGGCAGTCAGCAAAACAAAGAGAGCGGCAATGGCAAAGATCACGGGAATAGGCGGTGTGTTCATTCAGTCGACCAAAGACAGCAAGGCGCTGAGCCAATGGTATGCGGAGCATCTAGGTCTGAAGCTGGAAGAGTACGGCCACGCGGCGCTCGAGTGGCGCGACGACACGGCCGAGGACGGTGGGCTGACCGTATGGTGTACCGCCGCCCCGGACTCCGACTGGTTTGCGCCGAGCCAGGCCAGCTTCATGATCAACTATCGAATCGACGATATGGACGGCATGCTGGCCCAGCTCGAGGCGGGCGGGGTAGAGATCGTGAAAGGTCCCGAGTCTCATGAAAACGGTCGTTTCCTCTGGGTGATGGATCCGGAAGGCAACAAGATTGAGCTCTGGGAGCCCAAGTTGTGGGACGAAAAGAATAAAGAAGGCTGAGTGGTCGACCTGGGTTGGCACACCCTAGTCAAGCGTCTTCTTGCTGTCCCGGGTTAAAGCCCCGGTGAGCCCTCACGCAGACCACTGCGAGCGAAGTCTTCCGCCGTCGCTCACCGGAATCAATTCGGGTACGCTGTAATTTTGGCGGCGAGTGACTCTCAGCGTGCAGGAGCGCCAGCGGATAAAAGAAGGTGCTTGTGTCTTCGCTCGATTCATCGGCTGCATCTTGGTGTTCCTTGGCTTCTCGCTACCGGCCATGGCGACCGATGAATTCGAGACTGACAATTCACCTCTTGGCGCTTCGGTTATCAATGAGGATGACCAGGTCGTCCTGACGCCGAGGATCTGGAGTCAGACCCGAACCTTTCATACCTCGACCGACGTTGATTGGGTTGCTATCAAGGCCAACCGCTTTCAGGGCACTGGACCTCCGTCGCGTGGAACTTACCGGTTCAGCGCGACGGAACTGGCATCCAACAAAGGTGGCTCGGGCCTGGCGCTCAATGTGCAAATCTTCAGCGAACGGGTTTTGATCGATCCCGAGCTCGCACCAAGCCAGGAGTTTAATCCTTGCACGGGATCGCCACAGCCGCCCGCCGGGGTCAGCGACGCTTTTATTGGCGTTCCGTCCAACGTGCTGGCGTTTGTCCGGATTGAGGACTGCAACGGGCTAGGAAACGTCAATGCTCCATACCAGCTCGATCTGGTGATTGACGCACAGGCGCTGCCTGCGCAAGGGGTGCGCATCGAAGGGAGAACCGTGGATGCGCAGAGCGGCGACCCAGTGGGTCCGCTGTTTCTGCTCACAAATTTGAACAATGTGACAATCGCTTCGCCGGGCACTGGGCAGTTCCAATTTCTGGCGCAGGATGGCGATCAGCTGGTCTTATCCCTCATCTCTGAGGTCTACAGTCTTGATCCTCCGCTGGACATCGGGACCGCTATGGTCGGGACGGACATCCTGCTGGGCGATGTTCAGGTGATGCTGATGGACGGGCTCTTTCGCGACGGGTTCGAGTAGGGCCGCGCAATCGTTGGGTGCAGCTCCGGCTAGGCATACGGTAAACGAGACAAATTCGCCGGACCTGCGTCTAGGAAAAGAGCCTCCCGCCAAGTAGTCCCGTCATGAGCACAGCAAGCTGGCCCCTGAAAACCTGGTTGTATCAATACGCAATCGCGTTTCCCTTGCTGTCAGTCTTGCTGCTCGGGAAAAACCTTTTCGCCGGGTTGTCACCAGCATCCGCGGCGATTGACGGCGTTGGCTGGGCCGCGGTAACCGTTTTCCTTTTTGCAGGTATCCGAGCAGTCTATTTTTGGCGGGGCCGCTACTGTGTCATGTGCGGAGACGGTGATCAGCCTTAGCGCCTACTCGGTGTTCGGGCGCGTGCGTTTCTCTCAGCCGTAGCTCTTTAGCTCCTGCGACTTTTCCCGTAGCCGCTCCATCATTTCCCGAAACTGCTTCTGCTCCTGCGTCGACAGAGCTGAAAGCAGAAACGCCTCGCGAGCCAGCACCAGCGGTACGATCTCTCGATACAAACGAATGCCCCGATCGGTTAGCGCCAGTTTTAGGTGACGCTTATCGCTCTCGTCCGATTGTTTGTCGATCAGTCCTTTTTGGTTGAGCTGCTCGACGGCTCGGCTGACCTGCATTTTCTCTAGCCGGGTCTGAGCGGCAATCGCTTTGGCCGACAGCGGTTCGCTATTGCCGAGCGTTGCGAGAACTCGCCATTGCGGTCGAGTCAGGCGATAGCGTTTGGCATAAACCTGGGCCACAGCCTGGCTGATTTCGTCGTAGAGGGTCGAAAGCCGATAGGGGAAAAACGTCTGCAGTTTGAGCTCTGAGTCACTCATTAGGTGGATAAGTTAATCACTTTAGTGATCATCATCTATCAATTTTGTGTGGCATTCCATCCTTTAATCATTGGCGGAAACGAAGTTTTGACAAATTATAGTAACCAATGTTACTAATATGCATCGAAAGCCTGGGAGCTGCTGTCATGATCGTCGAACGTATTCACCATGTGGCCTATCGGTGCAACAGCGCCAAGGAAACCGTGGAGTGGTATCGCGATAATCTGGAGATGGGTTTTGTGCTCGCCATCTCGGAAGAACACGTTCCCTCCACCAAAGCGCCGGACCCATATATGCACGTTTTTCTGGACGCGGGGAACGGCAACATCCTCGCGTTCTTCGAAACGCCCACTCTGCCGCCGATGGGCAAAGATCCGAACACACCGGAATGGGTGCAGCATCTGGCGCTGAAAGTTGTAGACGTTGACGCGCTGGAGAAAGCCAAGACCAAGCTTGAAGCCAATGGTGTCGAAGTACTTGGGCCAGTGAATCATGAGATCTTCCAGTCGATCTACTTTTTTGACCCCAATGGGCATCGGGTCGAACTCGCTGCTGACACGATCAAACCGGGTGTCATGGAAAAACTGCACGCGCTGGCGCCGGGCATGCTGGAGGAGTGGGATAAAAGCAAAGCGCCTGTGCGGCAGGCGGCCTTTCTCCACGCGGAAGAATTCGCCGACTGAAGCGACAAGGTCGATGCCCGACAGCGTT
>JBCDKA010000015.1:0-48951 GCA_038747195.1 Pseudomonadota bacterium | reverse complement strand
CGAGCTGCTCGGGGCTGCGGGCAGTGCCGCCAGCGACGTCAGCCAGGCCCCGTTTTTTGAGGCGATGAGTCTCCTGCGGCGGCAGGGTCATGAAATCACCACCGAGTTTCGCCGGCTGCTCAAAGACCACCTCCACAGCTTTGAGGAGCTTTCCAAGCCCGGCACCGGCATGGGCCAGCGCCCCGAGTCGGGCGAGCTTTCGCTGGTCGATGAAGAAGAATTTGAAGCGTGGCTCTCCATCTCCGAGGTGGTCGCCAGCGTTGAGAACCGGAACCACGAGGCGCTACACAGCCTGGAAGCCCGGCTTACGGAATTGATCGGACGTCGGGTGGATTCCCGCAACAATCCGCTAGCTCCGGCCGCTTTCTGCCATCACTTCGCGGCGGCGATCGACCGACTGGATATCGGTCATACCCCGTCTCAGGTGCTGTGGCGAAGCTTTGGCAAAAAGCTCAACGAGACCGTTGGGCCGTTTTACGACGAGGCCAATCAGCTGTTGATCGAGGCCGGCATTCTGCCCCGCTTGGTGTTTACGCCCGTGCGTCCGCGTCGGGCAGCTCGGCCAGGCGGTGGGGGCGGCGCCCCGGCGGCCAGCGATGTTGCGCCACAGGTGGCTGAAGCGCTCAACGAGGCGTTCGCGGAACCCGCGCCAACGCCCGGCGGCTACGCCCAGGCGCGGCCGTTCGGCGATGAATATCTGGGTACGCCGCCGGGGACGGCCACCAACAGCGCCAAGATCATCGACCTGCAGCGCCTGCTGCGCGACCGCGCCGCCGCCGAGCAAAGTCCCGAAGCCAGCCCCAAACCCCAGCTCAATCTGGCGGAGCTGCAGCAGGCTCTGATGCGCCTGCAGCAGAACCGAGACAGCCAGCCCAACCTCTCGCTGGAGCAGCGTCTCGCCAAGGCGCTCCAGAGCGAATACGGCGAGGACGCACCTCAGGTTGCGCCCCAGCACACCAGCGCCGTGGAGCTGGCGCAGCAGCTCCTGTCGTCGATTTCCAACGACTCGGTTGTGGATCCGCGCGCCAAGGAGTGGATTTCCCAGCTGGAGGTTCAGCTCCTCAAAATGCTGCTCCAGCAGCAGGATCTGGTCAGCGACCAGAGCCATCCGGCCCGAAAGGTGCTCGATCACCTGGGCCAGACGATCATCGGCAGCACCCGCGAACTCAGCGGCCGGGAGCAGCAGCTGATCGGAAAGATCGACGAAATTGTTAATCGCCTCAGCGGCCTGGAAGACCCCAACCGCGAAGCGTTTGCGGCTGCCGCCAAAGAGCTGGAGCAGCTGCTTAAGCGCCAGCACCGGCTGCGCTCGGCCCAGCTCAAACGGGTGCTGGAGGCAGCGGACGGTCAGCAGAAGCTCGGCAAAGCCCGAGAAGCCGTCACCGAAGCGCTGCGTCAGGAGTTCGGTCATCGAGAGGTCCCCACCCAGGTCAATGATCTGCTGGGTATGGGCTGGCGAAACCTGCTCGACGTCGCGGCGGTTCGCTCCGGCACCCGAGGCCAGGAGTGGGATCGGCTTTATCAGGTCGTCAAAGATCTCGACTCACGCCTGTCGCCCGACCATGACGACTCCGATGAAGATTTGCAGCGCAGCGAGGCGCTGCTCGAGAAGATTCGTAACCGGCTCGATCACGTCAGCGCTGACGCCAGCGACCGCGACAAGCTGCTCGATGCCCTCGGCGAGATGTTGCCGGGCCTCGGGGCAACGCCACGCCCGGAGCCCGAGACAGCCCCGATACAAACGGCACAGACCGGTGCCGCCGAAGAGGCTGACGAGCAGGCCAGTTCAGCTGACGCTGAGCCGCAGCCGCCCGCGGCTGACGGTGGCGAAGCGGCAGAGTCTGCTGACGCGGAAGCGCCGTCAGACCCCGACAAGGAACACTGGCTGGGCCTGGCCAAGCTGCTGGACAAAGGCAGCTGGGTGCTCTACCCCGGACCTGACGGCGAAACGCAGCCGATCAAGCTGGCCTGGATCAGCGACGACCGGCAGCGCTACGTGTTCGTCAACCGCAACGGCCAGAAAGCGCTTGAAATCGGGCCGACCGAACTGGCGGAGAAGTTTCGCGAAAAACAGGCCGACCTGATCGACCAGCCTGATCAACCGCTGATGGACCGATCGTGGCACGGCATGGTGCAGAACATGCACGACCAGATCGCCCATCAGGCGACCCACGATCAGCTGACCGAGTGCCTGAACCGCCGCGAGTTTGAACGCCGAATCCGCCTCAAGCTGGGTGAGAGCAAGCTGATGCATACCCAGCACATTCTGCTCCAGATCGAGGTAGATCAATTTAAGGTCGTCAACAGCACCGCCGGCCACGATGCGGGCGACCAGCTGCTCCAGGACCTCGCCCGCGTCATGCGCAAGCAGATCCCGGAGGATGCCGAAATCGCCCGGCTCGGCGGCGACACGTTCGCCGTGCTGCTGCCGCGCTTCGAGTTGGCACCGGGCCATGAGGCCGCAGAAAAGCTGCGCCGCGCGATCAACGAACACCGCACCCGCTGGAAGCGCCGCAAGCTAAAGGCGACCGCCAGCATAGGCCTGGTGACCGTTGGACGAAATACCGAGTCGGTGTCCCAGGTGCTCAACCAGATGGAGATTGCGGCCGGGGCCGCGAAGGAAGCCGGCCGCGACCGGATCAAGAGTTATCAGATCGACGACCAGGAGCTGAGCCAACGCGACCAGGCGATGCAGTGGGTCACGGAGCTGGAAAACGCGCTGGACCAGGACCGCATGGAGCTTTACGGCCAGCGGATTGTGCCGCTGGAGAATCCCGAAAACGACAAAGATCACTTCGAGGTGCTTTGCCGGATGAGGGCGGAAGACGGCAGCCTGGTCGGCCCGGAGAAGTTTATTCCGCCGGCGGAAGCCTACGGCAGGATCCACTACCTCGACGAATGGGTCTTTCGGGCGGCCTTCAATGCCCTCAATGCCAGCCCGGTCAAAGACCGGATCGCGCGCCTGTCGATCAACCTGTCAGGCAAAACCTTTGGCCGGCCCCGGTTCCTGACGTTTATTCAGAACCTGTTTGAGGAAACCGGCATCGAACCATCGAAGATCTGCTTCGAGATCACCGAAACGGCGGCGATCAGCAACCTGGCTCGCTGTACGGACTTCCTGCGGGAGCTGCGCTACCTGGGCTGCCGCTTTTCGCTGGACGACTTTGGCACGGGCCTATCGTCCTTCAGCTACCTGAAGCACCTGCCGGTGGATTACCTCAAGATCGACGGTTCGTTCATCCGGGACATATCGAGCAGCGCCGCGGACTACGGCCTCGTCAAGACCATCAACGAAATCGGCCATTTTCTGGGTAAGGAGACGGTGGCGGAGTTCGTGGAAAACGAAGAGGTGCTCAACCACCTGCGGGAGATTGGCCTCGACTTTGCCCAGGGTTTCGGCATCGAACGCCCGCGCCCCCTCCAGGAAATCCTCAAGCTCTAGTCTTGCTTGTCGCCGGCTCGGACGGCGTTTAAGCCCGCCCCACTAAAACTCCAAATCAAGGGACGCGCAGAGGTAGTCCATCAGACTTGCCGACTGCTCACAGCGACGTTGGAGGACCGTCAGGAATGAGCTGCTGATCGCCTGGGCTTCGGACAGCGACGCGGAGACGACAAAGTCTTTGCGCCTAAGATCGTCAGCCAGCGGATGATCCGCGTCATACCCCCGCGGGGTTCGCTTTAGCTGTTCCCCGCCCCAGCTGAAGGTTCTCTTAAACGTCTTGTTGTCCCGCAGTTTTGTCCAGGCGCCGGGATTGTTGTGCAAAAAGGTTCGGATCTGATTGATCATCGGTCCCGGCGGACGCCACAGGCCGGCGGCAAAAAACACGTTGCCTGGCTGGACATGGAGGTAGTAGATCGGCGCCCCGTTCCGGCCCGCTTCGCGATGGGTGAAACGCGCCCCGGCCCAGGATTTGTAGGGCGTTTTGTCCTTGGAGAAACGCGTATCCCGGTAGATGCGAAACAGCGCGCCGCCGTGGGCTTTCTCAACGCCGTGATAGTGCTCGCTGACCGTCGCCAGGCGCGGATTGAAATCTTTGATCAGCTTGAGGAACGGATCGCGCACCTGCTCGTGGTAACGCTCGCGATTGTCGTCAAACCAGGCCTTGTTGTTATTGCGCCTGAGCTGATTCAGAAACTGAAAGGTGTCCTTTGTGAAGTAAGCCGGCAAAGCGTTCTCCTCGCCCGATCGATGCGCGATCATTGCTCCTCTGCCCTTCAAAGGTCAACTAATTGCCCTGGCGATGGTCTATGCTTGTGTTAACTTCTTAATGTCCTGCTTGACAAGAAAAACCAGCCGTTTTGCGGCCAATAAATACTGGGGTCATTCTGTGAGATCAGCCATTTTGCTTGCAGCGAGCGTGCTGCTGTCCGCCTGCAGTGCGCTGGATACGCTGCGCGGCGATGAGAGCGCCGCAGCGCCGGCCGAATCCGCCGCCGCCGAGACATCGACCGCGGACACCCTCCCACCCAGCGTTGTCGAGGAGCTCTACACCGAGATCGACGGGGCGGTGGTGGCGTTTGGCGAAGCGCTGCAGCTGCTGGAATCGGGCAGCAGCGACGCTGCCGAGCGTTTGCTGGACGACTCGCTGGCCGCGCTGGACGACCTTTCAGCGCGATGCCGAGCGATTGCAGGCTGTGACCTGAACGTTGCGCTGACCGCTTATCAGGAGGTCGCTGCGCTGCAGACGCAGGTTTTCCATACCAGTGCTGAGGTCTCGGGAGAAGGCGGCCCGGTGGACGCCGAGCCAGCCCCGGTGAGCGCAAGCCGCGGCACGGTCCAGCTCAACGGCACCGACCTCACCGAACTGATCGCTATGAATCACTACGTGCGGAACGCGCTCAACGGCTGGCTGACCTGGAACCGCCCGCTCCTGATGAGCAGCTATGAAAACTATCAGTATCTGCGCAGCGAGATGGCCCCCGCCTTCGACGCGGCCGGGGTTCCCGAGGCGCTGCTGTTTGGGATCCTCGCGGTGGAGTCCGGCGGCCGGGTCCACTCCTTTTCCCGGGTCGGCGCCGCGGGGCCGCTGCAGTTTATGCGCGCGACCGGCAGCCGGTACGGGCTGAAAACCCGCGGCGAGTTTGACGAGCGCCTCGATCCGGCGCGCGCTGCAAAAGCCAGCGTCGACTACCTGAACGACCAGCTGCGTCAGCTGGACAACAGCCTCGAGAAGGTACTGGCGGCCTATAACTCAGGCGAGAATCGGCTGAAGCGCCTGAACCGCAAGCTGCGGGGAGCCGACTTCTGGTCGTCAGAGTTTTACTACGCCCTGCCGCGCGATACGCGAGACTACGTGCCGAAGGTGCTTGCGGCAGCCTGGCTCTACCTCCACCCGGAGCGCTTTAACCTGGTGTTTCCCGAGATCGACACAGAGCTGGTTGAACTAACAGTGACCCGGGAAATGGCGCTGGGTGAGATCGCCGTTTGCCTCGGCAATGACGGCACTTCTAACGGCTGGTTTCGCACGCTGCGGAATCTCAATCCCCGGATCAAGCCGGAGACCCGCGTGGCCGTCAACGAAACGCTGCAGGTCCCAGCCAACGTTGCTGAGCGCTATCAGCAGTGGTGTGAGAGTGACGAAGATCAGCTGCTGACCCGAGCGCAAGAACTCTATGACGCCACCTACGGGCGCGGTGAAGACATCCTGCCGTACGTGGTTCAGCGAGGCGACACGATGGGAGCGATCGCTCGCCGCCATCGCTGTATGTCCATGCCGGAGATCGCCGCCATGAACAATATCCCCCCGCCGCGGTATCCGCTGCGCGCTGGCAAAACGATCAAGGTTCCTAACTGCTGAAGCGCCGAGGGGCGCAGCCGTTCGCTACTGAATGGGCTGCGCGCTAACCACCTTCAGCTGCATCGTATTGAGCGCGCTGGCGTAAGGCTGAGTGCCGATTGCCACCATGGCGGTCCTGGCGCTTTCCAGACGCCCTCGAAAGACGCGCTGTTCCTGCCGGACCCGACCCGCGCTATCGCGATAGGCCAGCGCCACCGTCACGTTGGTTACGGGCACCTGTGTTCGGTTGCCGATTTCCGCAAAAACCCGTCCGTTGGTGTCTACCCGCGTCTGGACCGCGATGTAGCGCTCCGGACGGCGCGGAAGGTCGAGCATCACCAGGCGGCCGTTGGACTGACGGCCCGCCGGCGTCTGGGAAGACGCCGCCATCTCGTAATAGCCAATCGCCGTATCCACCTGCCCGCGACGCTCCGCGATGAGGCCCAGCGCGTTGGCCGCGTCGGCGGTCGGGAGGAGATTGGCACTGGCTTTCAGATCGCGTTCAGCGGCGTCCAGCTGGTTGAGCTGGCGGTACGACTCGCCGCGTCCGAGGTAAAACTTGAAGTAGTCCGGGTTGCGTTCCAGCGCCGCCGAGTATTGCCTCACCGCACTCCGATAATTCTTATCCGCAAAGGCGACATCACCCTTCAAGCCGTAGAAGTGAGCCTCGCGGGGTTCGAGCCGGATCGCCTTTTCCGCCAGCGCCGTGGCCTGACTCGCATTGCCGTCCGCTAACGCCTTGCGACCTTCGTCAAACGCGTCATAGGCCGGCTTCCGCTGCTTCAGGCCGGCGACGGCGCGTTGATATTCCTCACGCCCCACCTTGCCGCCGCGGCCGATGGCGTTGGCTGTGGCAATGTTCTTCTCCACGCGTTCCTGGGACGGTGGGTGGCTGGCAAACAGGCCGCTGAGAAAATCCGTACGACGACCCTCCGAAAGCCGTACAAACGTTTTCTGCAGCTCGACCGCGCCCTGCGGGTCATAGCCGGCTTCCGCCATGTACTTGATGCCGTATTCGTCCGACTCCAGCTCCGCGCCTCGACCGTATTTCTGGTTGACGAGCTGCGCGGCAATCGACGCTCCACCGACCGCGTAGCGACTGTAGTCACTATCGCGAGACGCGACCGCGGTCGCGAGCACCGCCCCCTGGAGCAGCATGCCTCGGGACATGGCAAGCGCGCCGTGACTCGCTGCCGCATGGACCACCTCATGGCCAAGCACCGCGGCCAGCTCCGCTTCGGTCTGCATTTCCAGCAGCAGCCCGCGATTGATCGCAATCTTGCCGCCAGGCAGCGCCCACGCGTTGGGCACACCGTTATTCAGCACCTCAAACTGGTAGGGAAGATCCCGGTCGCTGTGCGCAGCAACCTTTTGCCCCACCGCTTTGACATAGTTCACCAGGGCTGGGTCGGTCACGTAGTCGCCGCCCTGCATCTGGCGGCTGGGGCCATACTGCTGGGAGCCGATCTGCAGCTCCTGGGGTTCGCTGACAATGTTGAAGTTGCGCTCCCCGGTCACCGGATTGGTTGAACACCCGCCGAGGAGCCCACCCAATAGCAGCAGACCGGTCAGCAGCAGCGAGGGCGAAGCGTAGCTGGACAGATCTCGGCGAGGGTTTCGGTGCATTTTTGATTCTCCCGTCGATTGGTCGCGCCGGCCAATTCCATTACCATGAGGGTCCGGAGCCGCACACGCCAGTCACATCTGATGTGAACGGGCCTATCATAGCAACCGCGCAGCACACGGCCGACAGAACATCGGTCGCTTGGCCTGCGCCATTTCAGCCTGAAGGGTAAATCAATGAGTGGAATTTTGGATCTGATCACCAACGCGATCGGCGATGACGCGGTGCAGAACTTGGGCAAGCAGCTGGGCGCCAACAAAGACCTGACCGAGAAGGCCATGCAGATGGCGCTGCCGGTCATTCTCGGGCAGCTCAACCGAAACGCCCAGTCGCCGGACCAGGTGGGCGGACTGGCCGCAGCCCTGGATAAGGACCATGACGGTTCGATTCTCGACAACCTCGGTGGCTTTCTGTCTCAGAGTCCCAGCGACCGGGATAACCGCATGGTTGACCACATTTTCGGTGGCCGCCGCCAGGCGGTGGAACAGCAGCTGAGCAAGACTTCCGGCCTCGACTCAGGCGCTATGGGTAAGCTGATGGCAAACCTGGGTCCGCTGGTGATGGGCGCGCTGAGCAAGAAGCGGCAGCAGGCGCCGACCAACGACGGGCTCGGCGGCCTTGGCGGTCTGACAGACCTCCTCAAACAGGACCGCAACGAGGCCGACAGCCGCAGCAAAGGCTTCAGCATCGTCGACCAGCTCCTCGACGCAGACGGTGACGGCGACGTCGACGCTTCCGACCTGCTCAAGCGCGGCGGCGGCCTGCTGGGCGGTTTATTCGGCCGCTAAGGCCACAGCAATCCCTGAGCGCCGGCCTGCAGGTCATCAGGTCGGCGCTGACGCTCGTCCCTTTCCAAAAACTACACCAACGGACGCCTTTTCATGACAGCAAGCGACAGCACACCCCAGGTGCATTTCGGCGGCGGTGAGCACGCCGCCATCATCGAAGGCCGCTACGCCAACCGGCACGGGTTGATCGCCGGGGCCACCGGCACCGGAAAAACCGTCACCCTGCAGGTGCTCGCCGAAGGATTCTCACGGCTCGGCGTGCCGGTCTTTCTGGCCGACGTCAAAGGGGATCTGAGCGGGCTTGGCGCCGCCGGCATGGCGAGCTCCGGGGTGACTAAGCGAGTGCAAAAGATCGGCCTACCCAACCACACGCTCGAACCTTCGCCGGTGGTGTTCTGGGATCTGTTTCAGAAGGATGGACACCCGCTGCGCACGACCGTCAGCGAGATCGGTCCGGTCCTGCTGGCGCGGCTGCTGGAACTCAACGATACCCAGGAAGGGGTACTGAACGTTGCCTTTTCGGTCGCCGACGACGAGGGGCTGGCCCTGCTGGACCTGAAAGATCTTCGCTCGCTGCTGAACTTTGTCGGCGACAACAGGAAGGAAATTTCCCTTCGCTACGGCCACGTCACCAGCGCGTCACTCGGCGCCATCGCCCGCCGGCTGCTGACGCTCGAACGGGCCGGCGGTGAAAACTTCTTTGCCGAACCGGCCCTCGAGCTAAGAGACGTGATGACGCGTGATGAGAATGGTCGGGGCATCATCAACGTCCTGGATGCCCGTCAGCTCATCATGAATCCGAAGCTCTACAGCACTTTTCTGCTCTGGCTGCTGGCTGAGCTGTTTGAGGAGCTGCCGGAGAAAGGAGATCTGGACAAGCCCGAGCTGGTGTTTTTCTTCGACGAAGCCCACCTGTTGTTCGACGATCCACCCAAAGCGCTGCTCGATCAGGTTGAACAGGTGGTCCGGCTGATCCGCTCCAAAGGGGTGGGCGTGTATTTTGTCACCCAAAATCCTCAGGACGTGCCGGATGATGTGCTCGGACAGCTCGGAAACCGCGTCCAGCACGCCCTTAGGGCCTTCACGCCGCGCGATCAGAAGGTTGTGCGAGCCGCCGCCCAGACGTTTGTCCCCAACCCGAACCTGGACACCGAGGCGGTGCTGACCCAGCTCGGCGTGGGTGAAGCCCTGGTGTCCACGCTTCGCGACGGGGGCGTGCCCAGCATGGTCGACCGCTGCCTGATCGCCCCGCCCCATTCCCGGATGGGTCCGCTGACCAAAAAGGAGCGCAAGATCGTTTTTGAAGGGAGCGCGGTTGGGGAAAAATACAACACGACCATCGATCGCGAATCCGCCTTCGAGCGGCTGGCCAAGCGAGCTGAACAGCGTGCACTCGAGGCAGAAAAGGCTGAAGCCGCCGCCGAGAAAGCCCGCCAGACCAAGAAAACGGCAAAAACGCGCACCAAACGACGCAGCACGCGCCAGTCACCGCTGGAGGCAGCGGTCAAATCCGCCGCGCGCTCCATGGGAACGCAGCTCGGGAGAACGCTGCTACGCGGGATTTTGGGGGCGTTTAAGCGGGGCCGCTAGAAAGCGGCCTCAGTGGTTGTGGCACTCGAAGCGAACCAGCTGCTCTTCGCTTCGGTTTTCTGACAGCTGGCCGAGGCTCACGATACCGAACCGGCGAAGGTGCACCTCATCGCGGTGCACGCGGAGCTCCTCTTCACCGTCGATCTTGAGGTACGTGCCGTTGGTGCTGCGGTCCACCAGCACAAAATACCCTTTGCGGTACTCGATGCTCGCGTGGTTTCGCGAAATCCACTCGTCGTCGATAATCAGGTCGTTCGAACGATCACGCCCCATGGTAAACGGCGGCGAAACGTCCTTGACCTCGATGGTCTTGTCGCCAAAACGCACGGTGACTGAGGCCCGTTCTTCGATGTCATCCAGCTTCAGGGCTTGCGACACGGTGGTCACGTTGGAGGTGTCTTCCTGCCACAGCACGTCCACGATCTCGATGGGCATCAGCTTGCCCTTAACGCGGGTCTTGCCGAGGCTACGAATCTCCAGACCGTGATCCGGAGACACGTCCTGCGCCGTCGTGGCGGTGGTGACAATCTGCTGAGATTTGGCCAGCCCGGCCATGCGCGCCGAGACGTTGACAGCATCACCGAAGACGTCGTCGTTTTCGACTAGCACATCGCCGAAATGCAGGCCGATGCGCACGGACACGTTATGGCGAACGATATTGAGATCGTTGGCAACCCGTCGCTGCATGTCGCAGGCAGCCAGCACGCCCGCTTCCCCGCTCGGCAGGGTGGACATAATCTCGTCACCGATGGTCTTGATGACCCTCCCACCGTGTTTGTGGGTGACCTGAGTCAGGGCTGACAGGGTGGTGGCAATGATCTCGCGGGCCTTGACGTCTCCGTGCTGCTCGAACAGCTGCGTGCTGCGACAGACGTCCGCAAAAAGGATCGTCATCGATTCCTGCTGACTCATACCCTGGTTTCCCTGCCTGTCCAATGGCTTGTTAGCGGCCTATTATCGCGTCCAGCAGGCGTTGTGGCAATTGTGCTGGCCGGAGCTGGCGCGGCGCCGGCCAGGCGCAAAAAACGCCCAACCCTCACGCTTCCATCCCCAGGAGACGCCTGGCGGACGCACCAATTTGCGCTTCGTCGGGCAGCACCAGGGCCGAGGCCGGCCCCAGCGGCGTAAACGTGTCGGCGCCGCAAACGCGCGCCATCGGCGGCGTTTGGCCGTCGCTCGCGTCCACAATGGCGGCCATCACGCCTTCAGCCAGCGCGCCGCTCTGCCGACCCTCGTCGACCACGAGCACCCGTTCGCAGGCCAAAGCCTGCTCCGCGATGGCGGCCTCGTTGAGCGGCACCAGCCAACGCAGGTCCATCACCCTCACGGCCAGATCGTGGTCCTCTTTCAGCTCTCGAGCCACGCGAAGGCTCATCGGCACGCCGTTGCCGTACGTCACGATGAGCAGATCGGTGGCGAACGGGAAGTAAATCCGCGGCTGCCCAAGGCCGAAGTAGGTGTCCGGCGAGGGATAGTCAAAGAGCCACCCGCCGTCGCCGTCGTCATGGAGGTCGCGCGTCATGTAGAGCGCAATCGGCTCGATCATCATGCAGACGCGCCCGCTCGTGACGCCCGCCGCGGCCAGGGTCCGCAGCATCCCGGCTGCGTCGTCTCCTCGCGACGGACAGGCCACAATCAAGCCCGGAATATCGCGCAGCGCCGTGATGCTGGTGTCGTTGTGAAAATGCCCCCCAAAACCTTTTTGATAGCCCAGCCCGGCGACGCGCACCACCATGGGATTGGCGAAACGACCGTCGGAAAAAAACTGCAGGGAGCTGGCCTCACCGCGGATCTGGTCGCAGGCATTGTGAAAGTAAGCCAGATACTGGATTTCGGGAATGGGCAGGAGGCCGACATTGCTGTAACCCTGGGCCAGGCCCAGGATGGTTTGCTCATCGAGCAGCGTATTGAACACGCGCGCGGCGCCGAACCGCTGATGAAGGCCCCGCGTGACGGTGTAAACGCCACCCTTCTGGGCCACGTCCTCCCCGAACACCAGGGCCTGCGGGTACTTGGCCAGCAGCTCGGCGAGACCGCGATTGATGTTGACCGCCAGGTTGGCCGGCTTTTCGCTTTCCGGCGCCAGATCGCCGAAGGCCTGCTGCCGCTCCGCCGCGCCGGCCACGCGGATCGCCTCGCTGCGCAGGGCACTGAGGTGCGTCGGCGCCAGCGGTGCCATCACCTCTGCCACCGAGGTCAGGCGAGGCCGCTGGTGGGCGCGATCCGCGGCCTCCCGACACCGCTCGCGGGCCGCCTCGTAGCGTTCCAGCAGGGCGTCACCTGCGAGCAGACCCTCATCCAGAATACGGCGGGCACTCGTCAACAGCGGGTCGCTGGCCTCAGCACCGGCCAGCTCCGCTTCGCTGCGGTAGTCGATTTCAAAATCGGTCCCCGCATGTCCCATCAGCCGAACGGTTCGCAGGTGCAAAAACACGGGGCGGCGGCGTTCGCGGCAGGTAGCGACGGCGTCGTGCACCTCGCTCCAGGCCTGGGCCAGATCCAGCCCGTCGACGCGTCGATATTCGAGCCCGTAGCGCTCGGCCATGCTGCGCTCCACCCAGTCTTTGGGTGTGCGCACCGAGATTCCGAGCCCGTTGTCTTCGCAGACAAACAGCAGGGGCACGGGGATGGCCTGATGGGCCGCCCAGGCGGCGGCATTCAGGGCGCCCTGCGCGGTGCTGTGGTTGAGACTCGCATCCCCGAAGGTACACAGCGCAATCGAGTCAGCGGGGATCGGTAGCTCAGCATCGATCCGACTGCCGTGATCGATCGCCAGCGCCGTGCCAAACGCTTTGGGAAGGTGGCTGGCAATCGTGCTGGTTTGCGGCAACACCCACAGCGGGCGGCTGCCCCAGACCTTGTGCCGGCCGCCGGAGGCCGGGTCTTCAGCGCTGGCGGCAGACGACAGCGCCGTGTCGTAGACCGGGTCGATGCCGCCCACGTGTCGGCTGCGCTCGATCATCAGGGCTCCACTACGGTAATGCAGGAACGCGGGATCGGTGTGCCGGGCAAGGCGACCGAGCAGCGCGTTACCCTCGTGGCCAGCGCTGCCGATGGTGTAGAACACCCGGTTTTCCACCCGAAGCCGGCGGGCGAGCAGGTCCAGATGCCGACTCAGCAGCTGCGATTCGAAGACCTCGAGAAACGCCTCCGGGGAGACGCCAAGGTCGGCCAGGCTCGAGGCCGGGACCGTGGGTTCGTGCTCCGAAACGAGCTTGGCGAAGCTCGCGTCGATCAGCGCCGCCCGATCGAGTTTCTTGGCGCCCCCGGCCATCAGCTGCGGTTGGCCACGCCGTGTGGCACATGCCCGGTCGCCACGTGGTTGCTGGCCGAGTCGCAGTGTTCGGTCTGGTCGTCGAAGAAGATATCGGCGCCGAATGCTTTCAGGAAAGGCCCCTTGGGTTTGCCGCCCAGGAACAGTGCCTCGTCCAGCCGGATACCCCAGTCGCGCAGCGTCAGGATCACCCGTTTGTGGGCCGGCGCCGAGCGCGCGGTCACCAGCGCCGTGCGGATCGGGTTGTGCTCGGCCGGAAAAGCCGCCTGGATCCGGTGAATGGCGGACAGCACCGGCTTGAAGGGGCCACCGGAAAGCGGTCGATCGGCGGCAGCCTTCTCGCTCGCCGCAAACGCCTCCAGGCCCTGTTCCTGATAGATGCGCTCCGCGGCGTCGTGGAAGAGCACGGCGTCACCGTCAAACGCGATGCGCAGCTCCGAGTCGCTGCTCACCGCAACGGTAGACGGCAGAATTGTGGCGGCGGCAAAGCCGGCATTCAGCGCTTCGCGGACGTCGTCGGGGTTGGTCGACAAAAACAAATCGGCGCCGAACGACTCGACGTACGCGAAGGGGCTCGCCCCGTTGGTGAACGCTGCGCGGACGATATCCAGACCGTGATTTTCGATCGAATTAAAAATTCGCAGCCCGGTATCACCGCTGTTGCGCGACAGCAAAATGACTTCGACCAGGGGCGTGGTCGGTGGGTCGTCCGGATGCGCCTGATTCACGTCCCGTGAGAGCTGGTTCAGGTGCAGCAATTTTTTGACCAGCGGAAACGCGATGCCGGGGCGCAGGGAGTCGTTTTCGTGCGCAATCTGAAACTGAGAGTAGGCCTCAACCCCTTCCCGCTCGAACAGCCGATGGCTCTCGTCGAGGTCAAAGAGCGCGCGGCTGGAAATCGCTACGACAAACGAGCGGTCCACCGCTGTGCTTGCCGACGCCTGGGCGGTCAACGGCCAGGGACCTCGCTTCCGCCTCGACCCCGAATCGTCCGGCTTAGTTGGGGGCCGTTCATATGGTGAACTGCTCGTTCAGGATGCGATCTTCCAGGTTGTGCTCCGGGTCAAACATCATCCGTAGCGTCACATCCTTCGCCTCGGTGATCGACACTTCCACCACGTCGCGGACCTCAAACGCATCAGCAACTGCGCTCACCGGGCGTTTGTAGTGATCCAGCACCTCAAAGCAGACCTTCGCGTCACACTGCAGCAGCGCGCCGCGCCAGCGTCGGGGTCGAAACGGGCTGATGGGCGTCAGCGCCAGGATGTTGGCCCCGAGCGGCACAATCGGGCCATGGGCGGACAGGTTGTACGCCGTGCTGCCGGCCGGCGTCGACAGCAAAATCCCGTCGCAGATCATTTCTTCGAGCTTGACCGCATCGTTGATTTTGACGCGGATTTTGGCCGCCTGCTTGGTCTGCCGAAAAACCGAAACCTCGTTGATGGCGAGCGCGGTCAGCTCGGCGCCCGACTCACCCTGCGCCACCATGCGAAGCGGGTGGAGCTCAGCGGTCTCCGCGCGAGCCAGCCGCTCGGGCAGATCGAGCTCAGCGTCTTCAAACTGGTTCATCAGAAACCCGACCGAACCCTGCATCAGCCCGTAGATCGGTTTGCTCAGGTTCATGCTTCGATGCATGGTCTGCAGCATGAATCCGTCGCCGCCGATGGCAACGATGATGTCCGCCTCCTCCGGCGGGTGATCGCCGTAGCGGTCAATCATCTGCTTGCGAGCCTGCTGGGCTCCCTCGGTACGGCTGGCGACAAACGCGATGGCGGTCAAAGTTATTGCTCCCCTGGTGACTCGGCGGTGACGGCCAGCACCCGTTCAAGATTCCTGACCGCAACCGACGCCTTGGCGTAGTCGGCCGTCCCGCTGGCCCGCATGTCTGACATCATATGCCCAAAGCCGCGCACTTCGCTATCGGCGGCTGCCAGCCAGTTCCGGAACACGCCGCCCGCCTCGGCGTCGCTGCCGCCGGCGCCGGCGAGCCGGCCGACAACCTGCTGGGTCAGCTGCTGCTGCTTGCCGTACAGCTCGTCGCGCAGGGCGCCACGCGCCGCGGCGTGCCACTGACCGTCGACCGGTAGCTGTTCGATCTGCTGCATGAGCCAGCCGAGCCGCAGATGCTGCCCGATGCGAAAATAGCTTCGGGTGACCAGCTCCAGCTCGGTGTTGCCCCGGCGCGCTACGTCCAGGATATCCAGTGCCGGGTTCAGCTGAGAGCAGCTCACCAGCGTGTCGGTGAGTGCCTCCGAAAAGCCGCCGCGCTGCAGCCTTGCCCGATAGCCGCTGACCCGCTTGGCCTGGGCCGCGGTCATCCAGCCCACAATTTTTCTCATCAGTTCCTGGGCCGGCTCGCCATACCGCTCGACCATCAGGGCGACATCCAGCTGCCCCCTGTGATGATTCAGCAGCCAGCGCGTCGCGTGGCGCAACAGGTTCCAGACGGTCAGATGGGCTTCGATCTGGTGAGCGCTTGCCACCTCATTGTCGGTGGCTTCAATCGCCGCCCAGATCTGTCGGGCGTCGAAGATCTCCCGCGCTGCCGTGTAGGCTTTGGCGATCTCCGCGGCGTCAGCGCCGGTTTCCTCACCCATGCGCAGACAGAACGTGGCGCCCATTCGATTGACCATCGAGTTGGTGACCACGGTGGCAATAATTTCGCGGCGCAGCCGATGCTCAGCCGCCAGGTCGGCGAAACGTTCCCGCAGCGGTTGCGGGAAATAGCCGAGCAGCTCGCGCGAGAGGTAACTATCCTCCGGAACGTCGCTCGCCAGGAGGTCCTGGTAAAGCGTGATCTTGCTGTACGACAGCAGTACCGCAAGCTCGGGCCGCATGAGGCCGGTCCCCTGCCCTTTGCGCTGGTGGATCTCCTCGTCGGTCGGCAGGGCCTCGAGCTGTCGATCGAGCAGCCCGCGGGCTTCCAGGACGCTGATCATGTGCGCCTTCGAGCCCAGCCGAGGCACCGTGTGTGCCTCCATCAGGCTGAGCGCCTGGCTCTGGAGGTAGTTGTTGCGCAGCACCAGCTCCGCCACCTCGTCGGTCATGGAGGCCAGCAGCTCAACCCGCTGGCTGTCGTCGATCTGGCCGTCAGCCACGGCCTGATTCAGCAGGATCTTGATGTTGACCTCGTGGTCCGAGCAGTCCACGCCGCCGGCGTTGTCAACAAAATCGGTGTTGATACGGCCACCGGCCAAGGCAAACTCCACGCGACCGTGCTGGGTCAGCCCCAGGTTGCCGCCTTCGCCGACCACCCTACAACGCAGCTCCGAACCGTTGACCCGCAGCGAATCGTTGTTGCGGTCGCCCACCTCCAGATCGGTCTCGCTGGCACCCTTGACGTAGGTGCCGATCCCGCCGTTCCAGAGCAGATCCACGGGCGCCTTGAGCAGCGCACGGATCAGATCGTTGGGCGCCATCGGGCCGGCCTTAAGTCCCAGCCATTCAGCGACGGGCTCGGTCACCTCTACCGTTTTGTCGAAGCGAGAATAGACACCGCCGCCGTTGCTGATCAGCTCGGCGTTGTAGTCCGTCCAGGAGGACCGGGGCAGGTCAAACAGGCGCTGGCGCTCAGCGAAACTGCTATCCGGATCAGGCTCCGGATCGAGAAAGATGTGTTCGTGGTTGAAGGCGCCTTTGAGGCAGATCGCCGGCGACAGCAGCATCCCGTTGCCGAACACGTCTCCGGCCATGTCGCCGATGCCCACCACGGTGAAGGGCTCAGCCTGGCAGTCCACGCCAAGCTGACGAAAGTGGCGCTTCACGGACTCCCAGGCGCCACGCGCCGTGATACCCATCTTTTTATGGTCGTAGCCGACCGACCCGCCAGAGGCAAAGGCGTCCCCCAGCCAGAAGTGATGATCGGCGGCCACGGCGTTGGCAATGTCGGAAAACGTTGCCGTACCCTTGTCCGCGGCCACTACCAGATAGGGGTCGTCCTGATCGTGGCGCACCACCTGCGCGGGGTGCGTGAGGCCTTGTTCGGTGAGGTTGTCAGTGATGTCGAGCAGGCCGTTGATAAAGCGCCGATAGCTGGCGACCCCCGCAGCCATTCTCGCATCGCGGTTGCTGCCAGGCTCGATGTTGCGCGCGACAAAACCTCCCTTGGCACCAACCGGAACTATCATCGTGTTCTTGACCTGCTGGGCTTTCATGAGCCCCAGGACCTCCGTGCGGAAGTCTTCGAAGCGGTCGGACCAGCGCAGCCCCCCGCGGCTGACCGGGCCGCCCCGAAGATGGATACCCTCCACCGTCGGAGAGTAAACAAAAATTTCGCGCCAGGGTGCCGGCTTGGGCAGGTCAGGCACCTTGGCCGAGTCGAACTTCAGGCTGATGTAGCCGCGCTCCGGATCATCGAGGCTGCCCTGAAACGCGTTGCTGCGGAGGGTCGCGGTGATCAGGTCCGCGAAGCTACGCAGGATGCGGTCATGGTCGGACGAACGAACCCGCGCCAGGCTCGCGGTCATCAGCACCTGGCACAGGCTGATGAGCTCCGACCGATCTGCCGCTGTCAGGTCAGCGCCGTCCCCGGGCATCAGCTTCAGCGCGGCGGCCGTCCGCTGCAGCCGCTCCAGCATGCGCGCCCGCTGCTGGGCGACGGTCTGACGTGCCGCCTCGTCCTCAGGCTGGCCCGTCAACGGGCCCAGCGCGGGATCGAAGCGCGCCGCAAACAGCGTCACCAGCAGCGCCGCCTGGCGCGGGTGGCTCGCCAGCGTTTGCTCGATGTACTGCTGTGAATAAGGGCAGCCGGTCTGCCGCCAGTATCGGCAGTAGGCTCTCAGGATCACCACCTGGCGCCAGTTGAGGCCCGCCCCAAGAATCAGGCGATTAAAGCCGTCACTCTCCAGCCGGCCCCGCACGATCTGCCCAAAACCCTCCTGAAAAGGCTGGCCGACGGTTTCCAGGTCCAGATCGCCGCCGGCGGCGAGAACGATGTCAAAATCCTGCACCCAGCGGACGCTGCCTGGACCGATCTGCAGCCGGTAGGGCCGTTCCCTCACAACCCGCAGACCGAGGTTTTCCAAAATGGGCAGCACGTCGCTGAGGGCGATCGTGTTGTTCCAGCGAAACACCTTGAAGCGGAACTTGCCCGTCGGCTGAACGCGAGGCCGATAGAGGCTCAGCTCCAGCGAATCCTCCGAGTCCAGGCGAGCGAGCTTCTCCACGTCGAAGGCCGCGACCCACGGGGCAACGTCCTCGACGTAGGCGGCGGGGAACGCGTCACTGAACGTCCGGGTCCACGCGCCGCCGGTTTCTTCCCCATGTTTATCGACCAGAACTTCGCCCAGACGGTCACTCCAGGACCGCACCGCATCCGCCACGGCCTGCTGCAGGCCGTCTTGGTCGATCACCTTCGCGGCCCCCTGCCGGGTCGGGTCGACCCAGATCATCAGATGCAGGCGAGCCAGCACCGACTCATCGAGCTGCACCGTGTAGTCGATCCGCACGCCGTTGAGCGCACGGGTCAGGATTTCCTGCAGGGTCTGGCGCGTTTCCGTGTTGAATCGTTCCCGCGGCAGGTAGACCAGACAGGAAAAGAACCGCCCAAAGCGATCCTGCCGAATCAGCAGCCGCGTCTGGCGCCGCTCCTGCAGATCAAACACGCTGGTAACCGTGTGAAAGAGCTCCTCCGGATCGGACTGAAACAGCTCGTCGCGTGGCAGCGTTTCCATGATGTGGAGCAGCGCTTTGCCGCCGTGGCTGTCCGGCTTGTAGACGGAACGGTCCATAACCGCGGTCACGTTGCGGCGGACCAGGGGAATATCCCAGGGGCGCCGGTTGTAGGCGGCGGAGGCGTAGAGACCCAGGAAGCGGTGCTCACCGGTGAGCTTGCCGTTGTCGTCGAAGATCATGACGCCGACATGGTCGAGGTGCCCTCCGCGGTGGACCGTTGAACGCACCCCGGCTTTGGTCAGCACAATCGGTGATGCGTCGGACAGCTCGCTCGGGCTGGCCGTTTTCAGTCTGACCAGGCGCGGCGGCTTGCGCAGCCGTCCCTCGGGTCGGAGGATTCCCAGCCCGGTGCTTTCCTGCGGCTCGAGATCAAACCCTTCGTCCACCGGCACAACCTGATACTGCCGGTACCCCAGGAACGTAAAATGTTGGTTCACCATCCAGCGCAGAAACTCGGCGGTTTCCTCCTGCCGCTCGGTGCCGTAGGGGGTCTTGGCCTGCGCCAACTCATCAGCAACGCTGAGCGCCTGGGCGATCATCGTCTGCCAGTCGTCCACCGCCAGGCGCACGTCTTCGAGCTGGTCGGCAATGCGCGACTTGAGGTCCGCAAGCTGCTGGCTATCGCTAATGCGGTCGAGATGAAACTGCATGACCGATTCGGCTGCGCCCTCGTCCCCATCGTGATTGCCGGGCTTGAGGTCCATCAAAAATCCCCCGGCGTCGCGGCTCACGCGGTAGATCGGGTGGATCACGCGGCGGATCGAATGACCGCTTTCGGCGATAGCCAGCGTCGCTGAGTCCACCAGAAACGGCCGATCGGCGCTCACAACGTCCACGATCGTCAGCCGCCGCTCCGACCGAAGCGTTTCGCTCGGGTTGGAGATTTCGATGCTGACCTGGCCCGTCAGCCGCTGCTTCAACAGCTGTAGCTGCGCGCTGATCGCGGCCGCCCAGAACGCGGCGGCTTCCGCGGTGAGCTCCGCTTCGGGTACGTGCGCTAAGAAGTGTTCAGCAAAAGCACCGGCCCAGCGGCTCTCGTTGCCTTTGATGGTCTGCGGCAGCAGTTCCAGAGTTTGGTTGCGCACGTCGGCAGCCATGATCTTCGTCATTTCGCTCTCTTCCCTCGTGTCCGGTCCGCCGGCCATGGCCGGCCCACCGCGAACGGGCTGCTGGCCGAGCGCCAGCATGCCGTTACTCCTCCCAGTACGGCCCGGCTGACCCGCTGACGCAGACCGGCCTTAGACCTTCCGATCACCCTCCGCTGCACCTCGCCGGTGCCTCCAATCGCGCGGGCAATCTTGGTTTCGTCATCGAACCGGGCTAAAGGCTTTTCCTGAGGTTGGCCCCTTACCGCACGCTGCTGCGGCCCGGTCCGTGTCGACGGCGTATTGTCGCATGCTCGACCGCTGCAACCCAGAGCCATAGATCGCTTTTCGACCCGCTACCAGTGCGCCGGCCCACCCTCTCACGGTGGCCTTTTTGTGATGGTCTTGGTACCCTTTCATCCTAATATCGCGATACAAGGATACGATCATCGATCTCGGCACCACTTCCGGCCTTCTCAAGGTATTGGCAGACCCCAGCCGGGTGCGGCTCCTCCTGCTGCTGACCGGTGAAGAGCTGACGGTGGCCGAGCTTGCCCAGATTACGATGCTGGCGCAGCCGCGCGTGTCGACACACCTGGCCAAGCTTCGCGAAGCGGGCCTGGTGGTGGACCGCAAGTCGGGCGTGCAGAGCTACTATCGCCCCCACCAGCGACTGCACGAGGCGCCGCTGGAAGAAATCTGGAAGACCCTCACGGCCGCGGTGGAAGACTCGCTGTTGAGCGCCGACCGTGAACGGCTGCCCGGCGTGCTGGCGGCGCGGGCCAGCACCCGCAACTGGGCAGACGCTGTGGCCGGTGACATGGAACGCCACTACTCTCCGGGTCGCACCTGGGAGGCAACCGCCCGGGCGGCGCTGCAGCTGCTGCACCTGGACCGGGTGCTCGACGTTGCTTCCGGTGACGGGGTTCTCGCGGAGATGCTCGCACCTCGCTCCCGCGAAGTGACCTGTATCGATTCCAGTGAGCCGGTGGTCGCTGCGGGCGCACGACGCCTGGCGAGCTTCGACAACGTTACCTGCGTGCAGGGCGATATGCACAACATGACGTTCGCTGATGGCGCCTTCGACGTGGTGCTACTAATGCACGCGCTTACCTACACCCGGCAGCCACAGCAGGCGGTGACCGAAGCGGCCCGGGTACTGGCCCCCGGCGGTACGCTGGTTGGCTCCACCCTAAAGAAACATCGTCACGAGGCGGCGGTGCAGCCATTCAATCACGTCAACCTGGGTTTCAGCCGACGCCAGCTGGGTCAGTTTTTTCGGGCCGCCGGACTGAAGGTCGTGAGCTGCGAGGTCACCTCGCGGGAATCCCGGGTGCCCCATTTTGAGGTGATCACGTTTGAGGCCCTCAAGCCAGGCCAAAAGGATTTGCGCCAATGAACTACGATCGTGAACGCGGCGAGCGGCTCAAGGCGCTGCTCGCCGAGAAAATTGCGGTGCTTGACGGCGCCATGGGAACCCAAATCCAGGCGCATCG
The DNA here is from genome assembly GCA_038747195.1 of Pseudomonadota bacterium. Classification (GTDB taxonomy): domain Bacteria; phylum Pseudomonadota; class Gammaproteobacteria; order Xanthomonadales; family SZUA-38; genus JANQOZ01. The sequence continues at coordinate 27,644 of JBCDKA010000015.1, read as the reverse complement.
TCTGACCGAGGCGGACTTCCGCAATGCCGTGCTAGCCGACCACCCGCACGACCTCAAAGGCAACAACGACCTTCTGTCGGTGACCCAGCCCGATCTCATTCGGGACATCCATGGCGAGTATCTTGCCGCCGGTGCTGACCTGATCGAAACCAACACGTTCAACGCGACCTCAATTTCCCAGGCGGACTACGCCTGCGAGGCGCTGGTCGGCGACATCAATCGACGATCCGCGGAGCTCGCCAGGGAAGCCTGCGAAACCCACAGCACGCCCGATCGGCCGCGGTTTGTTGTCGGCGTATTGGGGCCCACCAATAGAACGGCCTCGATTTCTCCCGACGTCAATAATCCCGCGCTCCGCAACGTGACCTTCGACGAGCTCGTCGAGGCTTACCGCGAGGCGACGCTGGCCCTGATCGAAGGCGGTGCAGACGCGCTGATGGTTGAAACCATCTTCGACACGCTCAACGCCAAAGCGGCGCTGTTTGCGGTCTCAGGCCTCGACCCAGACGGTCGGGTTCCGCTGATGATCTCCGGCACGATTACCGACGCCAGCGGCCGGACGCTCTCGGGCCAAACCACCGAGAGCTTCTGGAACTCGGTGCGGCACGCCGATCCCCTGACCATCGGCCTTAACTGCGCCCTCGGTGGCCGGGAGCTACGACCCTACGTCGCAGAGCTGAGCCGGGTGGCCGACACGTTTGTCAGCGCCCATCCCAACGCCGGCCTGCCCAACGAGCTGGGTGGCTACGACGAAACGCCGGAGCAGACGGCCGCCATTGTCGGCGAGTTCGCCCGGGCCGGGCTCGTCAACGTCGCAGGCGGGTGCTGTGGGACCACGCCCGCGCACATCGCCGCCATTGCTGCGGCCGTGGACGGCGTGACGCCCCGAGCCGTCCCGACGGTCGAGCCGAGGCTTCGCCTGTCGGGTCTCGAGCCACTGACCGTGACGCCGGAGACCAACTTCGTGAACGTCGGAGAACGCACCAACGTCACCGGGTCGGCAAAATTCAAGAAGCTCATCATGAGTGGCGACTTCGAGACGGCCCTGGACGTTGCTCGCGACCAGGTCGAGAACGGCGCACAGATCATCGACATCAACATGGACGAAGGCCTGCTTGAATCGCAGGAGGCGATGGTTGAATTCCTGAACCGCATCGCCGGCGAGCCGGACATTGCCCGGGTGCCCGTGATGGTGGACTCATCCAAGTGGTCGGTGATCGAAGCAGGACTGAAGTGCATCCAGGGCAAAGGGGTCGTGAACTCCATTTCCCTGAAAGAAGGTGAGGCGCCGTTCCTCGAACAGGCGCGGCTGGTCAAGCGCTACGGCGCGGCGGTGGTGGTCATGGCGTTCGATGAGCAGGGCCAGGCCGACACGTTCGAGCGAAAGATGGAGATCTGCACGCGCAGCTACCAGCTCCTGACCGAAGTCGCCGGCTTGGCACCGCAGGACATCATCTTCGACCCCAATATCTTTGCCATCGCGACCGGCATCGAAGAGCACAACAGCTACGCCGTGGATTTCATCGAGGCGGTAAGGGGTATCAAGACCTCGCTGCCGCACGCGCTGGTCTCCGGCGGCGTCTCCAACGTGTCGTTTTCCTTTCGCGGCAACAACACGGTGCGTGAAGCGATTCACTCCGTCTTTCTGTTCCATGCGGTCAAAGCCGGCATGGACATGGGGATCGTGAACGCGGGCCAGCTTGCGGTTTATGACAACCTGCCGCCGCCCCTGCGTGACGCGGTGGAAGACGTGGTGCTCAATCGCGACGAAGGTGCTACCGAACGCCTGCTTAACATGGCCGCCGACTACTCCGGGCGAAGCGAACGCAAAACTAAGAACAACCTCGAATGGCGTGAGCAGCCGGTACGCGAACGGCTGATGCACGCGCTGATCCACGGCCTTACGGAGTTTATCGACGAGGACACCGAAGAAGCCCGGCTCGCCGCCGACCGCCCCCTGGGGGTTATCGAGGGGCCGCTCATGGACGGCATGAACGTGGTCGGCGATCTGTTTGGCGAGGGCAAAATGTTTCTGCCGCAGGTGGTCAAGAGCGCGCGGGTGATGAAAAAAGCGGTCGCCCACCTGATTCCTTATATCGAGGAGGAAAAGGCCGGCGGTGCCAACAGCAGTGCCGGCAAAATCCTGCTGGCGACGGTCAAAGGGGATGTGCACGACATCGGTAAGAACATCGTCGGTGTCGTGCTGAGCTGCAATAACTTCAGCGTTGTCGACCTGGGCGTCATGGTGCCCATGCAGCAGATCATCGAGACCGCGCAAAAGGAGCAGGTTGACCTCATCGGCCTGTCGGGGCTGATCACACCATCACTCGAAGAGATGAGCGACGTCGCTCGGGAGCTGCAGCGGTGCGGCCTGACGCAGCCGCTGTTGATCGGCGGTGCGACCACGTCGCGAACCCACACCGCGCTCAAGATCGAGCCGCACTACGAATCGCCAACGGTATGGGTGAAGGACGCTTCCCGCGCGGTCGGCGTCACTCAGAAGCTGATCAATCCGGAAAGCCGCGAGAGCTACGTCAAAGACATCCGTTCGGACTACGAAAAGGTGCGTGAGCGATATCGCTCTGGACCGAGCCGCCGGCCATTGATACCGATCGACGTGGCCCGCGAACGACGTCTGCCGATCGACTGGCAGGCGGGCGATCTCGCAAAGCCGCTTGAGCCTGGCATCCACGAGCTAAAGAACTTCCCGCTGGCCGAGCTGGTCGAGTTCATCGATTGGACGCCGTTCTTCATGACCTGGGAATTGGCCGGTCGCTATCCGGGCATTCTGGACGACGAAATTGTCGGCCAGCAGGCCAGTGACCTGTATGCAGATGCGCGCGCCATGCTGGATCGGATCGTCAGCGAGAACTGGCTGACGGCCCACGGGGTTGCCGGGATTTTTCCGGCCAACGCGGTCGGCGATGATATTCAGATCTACGGTGACCCGGGCCGGACCGAGGTGACAACCACCCTGCACTGCCTGCGTCAGCAGATCGATAAAGATCCGGGCAAACCCAACTTCAGCCTGGCGGATTTTATTGCGCCAAAGGACACCGGCCTGGAGGATTATGTCGGGGCCTTTGCGGTGACCGCTGGCCTGGGTTGTGAGGAGCGGGCGCGCGCGTTCGAGGCCGATCACGACGACTACAACTCCATTCTGGTCAAAGCGCTGGCAGACCGACTGGCCGAGGCCTTTGCCGAATGCCTGCACGCTCGGGTTCGTCGCACCCTGTGGGGCTACGCTCCGGATGAGGCGGTCGACAACGAGGCGCTCATCGACGAGAAATATCGTGGGATCAGACCGGCACCGGGCTATCCGGCCTGTCCTGAACATTCCGAAAAGCAGACGATCTTCGATCTCCTCGATGCCCCGAACGTCACCCGCATGATGCTAACGGAGTCGTTTGCCATGACGCCGCCGGCGTCCGTCAGCGGCCTCTATTTCGCCCACCCACAGAGCCAATATTTTGTGCTCGGCAAGATCGACCGGGATCAGGTGGAAGACTACGCGGCGCGCAAAAACATCAGCCTCGCCCAGGCGGAGCGGTGGCTGGCGCCGAATCTGGGTTACGACCGCTAGTAGACGGAGTCAGAGGTTTGCTGCGTTCCGGCGCACCGCTGGGCGCCGAGCATCGGAGTCAACGCTGGCCCTTGCCGCCATCGAAATCAGGCTTCGTCGTAAGCCTGCTTGAGCCAGTCCTTGAGCTCCGAGTCGATCTCGATGGCGTCCTCCACCCGCACACGGTGACTGACCATCGCGTTGAAGCTCCCCGAGGGCTCCAGCCGATCGTTTGACTCCGTGTCCTTGAGCTTGATACCCACGTCGAGACGCGAAGCGGTTGAAGGCTGAATCAGAGCAAACTGTTTGTTGCGGCGCAGGCTGACGTACGCTTTTTTCGGCGAAACCTCGATGTCGTCGCCGAAACGTTCGACGACCCCGATCAACGTGTCGTAGATCGGCCGCAGGGCGGACTTGGGCCCCGCATACTGCGTTTCCACCAGTTCTTCCGGCGACTTCATCGATTCGCCGGTTTTCAGGAACTCCGAGGCAATCAAATTGGCGAAGCCGTGGCTGACGCCGTGCTCCGACTTGAGATGTTTGACGAGCTCCCCATGTTTCCCCAGCCCAGCGCCCCTCAGCAGCTTGAGCCAGGTATGCAGATCATTGCCGGTCTTTTCCGACAGGTTGTTGATCATGGTCTGCAGCTGTTCTTCCGGAGATGCCATGAATCCTCCGCGCTTGTTCGCTTAACCCAAGCATAGGACGCCAGGGAACACGAAACAAGCGCCCCGCCCCGCCGCTACCGCGGCCGGGAGGCAAATCAGGCCAGCTCGTCGCCGTCTGCAACCTGGGGACGGTGGGCCACCGCTTCCTCTTTCACCTCAGCCACCTGCTCAACAATCGCGGGTAAGACCAGGTGGTAGCCGCCCCGGAACGTCACGATTCCGAGTTCACCCTGATTGAGCGCCTGCTGCTGTTCTGCGGTGACAAAAATCTTGCGGATCTTGCCGGCATACTCAAAAAAGCGATCGATGTCCGCATCCTTGCTGTTGAGGGATGCCGGTTTAATCAGCTTGGCAAGCGCATCGTTCAGCGCCTTGCGACGCTGCTGCTCGAGCCGCTTCTCGCGGGCCGTGGCGTCGCGCTGGCGCTGCTCGTCCCTGGCTCGCTCCGAGTACGCGGCAGCCAGGCTGATCTCGCCGCCGGCGTCTTTGGCCTGAGGCTTCCCGGCCCCTTTGCGGCGATTTTTTCTGGCCGGTTTTTTGGGCGTTTTCTTGGCGAGCCCCAGCTGGCGGAGCTGGTCTGCCATCGACGATCCGCTCATCGCTCAGTCTCCCAGATCGTCGCCGTCAACCTGACCGGTGATGCGACGTCGAACGTGTGACCACGACATGCCAACCGCCAGCACCGTGGCCGTGACCACCAGCCCAATCCAGGTCAGCACGTGACCCGCGTCAATGGTTAGGAGCTGAAGATCGACCAGGAGCCAAACGAGCGTCGCCATCAGTCCGACAACCAGCACGATGCCCAGCGCGCCGATGCTGCGCCAGGTTGCGCGAAAGAAGATGATGAGACCGATCAGCAGAACGATCCCGGCAAGAACCTTAAGCGGAAGCTGTTCTGACACCGACTGGGAGACCCAGTGAACGTAGGAGTAGCCCGTGGGGTTAAAGATCGAGGCCGTCAGCGCCAGCGCCGCTGCCCAGCGTAGAGCAAAGCCCCCAAAGCCCAGTTGTTTCGAAGCCATACCGCCATCACGTGTTGAGCCAGCCCGGCATTCTAGTCGGGCCGGGCAAAAAAATCCCGGGTCTATTGCCATAAATCGGGCAATGGCGCTGCCATTTTTGCCGGGCCCTGTCAATTGGTCGGTAAGCGGACTTTCCGCTAGATTGAGTAGATGGCATCGCCATCCCACAGCGACTCGACCTCTCGATCACTGTTACTCGGCACCCAGTCCCGCCTGCAGTGGCTATGGACCGGCGGCTTTGCGCTGCTGGGCTTAGGTCTGCTGACCTTTACGCTGACCCGCCCGCCGCCGCCGCCACCGTTGCCCCAACTGGCCGAGGTGCAAAACCGTGGTGAGCTGCGGGTGGCGACGGTCAACAGCCCCGTAACCTATTACAACCTGCAGGAACGCGATACCGGCCTGGAATACGACCTGGCCGGGCGGTTGGCCGAAGATCTGAACGTCAGGCTCCGGATGATCACGGTCGACAGCTTTTCCCAGCTGCTCGAAGCGGTGGACAGCGGGCGGGCGGACCTGGCAGCAGCCAACATCACCGTCACGCCGGGACGCCAGGCGCGAGTCCGATTTTCGGAGCCCTACACCGAAACGATCCAGTACGTGGTCTACAAGGCCGGTAACCGGAAACCGCGTTCGCTCGCGGACCTGGCTGGGCGCAGCATGGTGGTGGTCGCCGACTCCAGCTATGCCGAAACGCTGGAGGGATTCGGTGACCGTCTCGCGGAGCTGACCTGGCGACAGTCCAGCGAAGACATCGAATCTTTGTTCAACGCGGTGAGCAACGCGGAGGAAGACCTGACGATTGCCGACTCAACGGTCCTGGAAATTCAGCAGCGCTTTTTTCCAACGCTGCGCAAGGGATTTGCCCTGACCGAACCCCAGCCCATCGCCTGGGCCTTTCCGGTCGATCGCGACGATTCTTTGCTGAGCGCGGCTAACAGGACACTCCGGGAGCTGCGCGACAGCGGCGAGCTGGCTGACATCAAAGACCGCTACCACGCGCACATCGCCTACTACGACCGCAGCAACAGCCACTATTTTCTGCGGCATATTCGCAGCCGGCTGCCCGATCTGAAGTCGTATTTCGTGGCCGCCGGCGAACAGAACGAACTGGACTGGCGGCTGCTCGCTGCGATCGGCTATGCCGAATCGCTGTGGGATCCAAACGCCGTGTCGCCGACCGGGGTTCGTGGCGTGATGATGCTGACCAGCTCCACCGCACGCATGGTCGGCGTGACGGAGCGCGAGGATCCCGCCCAGAGCATCGGCGGCGGCGCTCGCTATCTCAAGCGGGTGCTCAAAAAGATTCCCCGCCGTATTCCCGAGCCCGATCGGATATGGCTCGCACTCGCCGCCTACAACATCGGGTTTTCCCACCTCGAGGATGCTCGGATTTTGACGCAGCGCGCGGGCCAGGACCCCGACCGCTGGGATGATGTGGTGCAGCATTTGCCAAAGCTCAACCAGCCTCAGTGGTATCGCACAACGCGGCACGGCTATTCGCGCGGCCGGGAAGCGGCTGCCTACGTGCGCAACATCCAAAGCTACTACGACATACTCAACTGGGCGCTGGCCACAAAAAACGACCAATCCACACCGGAGCTTGCGCCCTGAGCTGGCGATTTTTGCCGGGGATTTCGCTTGAAGTAAGACGCGTAATAGCCTGATAATGTTGCCTCTTTTGCTCGAACGTCTTATGAGGTGCTATGATTCGAGCGGGGCGGTTTTACAAACGAACGAGGCCCGCAGAGGCGCTCGGGTCAGCAACAGGAATTCCGGCAGGATGCTCGGATGGTGATGGGGAGTGCAAACACGCATGATTGAATTTGGGCATGGAACCCATGTCGGTCTCCGTCGCGAACATAATGAAGACACCTATTGCGCCAAGCCCGATCTCGGGCTTTGGCTGGTCGCTGACGGTATGGGCGGCCACGACCTCGGGGAGGTCGCCAGCGCCATCGCCCGCGACACCGTGGTGCAGGAGTTCAGCGCCGGGCGGACCCTGAGCGAATCGGTCCAGGCAGCCGCCCAGCACATCGTCGATCAGTCGAGGGCCAGACAGAGCGCCATGCCCATGGGTACCACGCTGGTCGCCACGCGGATTCAGGACCACCAGTTTGAGGTCGCCTGGGTCGGCGACAGCCGGGTCTATCTGTGGAACGGCGAACTGAAGCAGCTCACCAGCGATCATTCTTATGTCCAGGAGCTCGTCGACCAGGGCGCCATCAGCGCTGAGCAGGCTAAGACCCACCCGCACCGAAACGTGGTGACCCAGGCTCTGGGCGTCACCGACCCCGCCTCACTGAGCGTGGATACCGTCAGCGGGGAGCTGAAGTCGGGCGAGATGCTGCTGCTGTGCAGCGATGGCCTCACCGAGGAGGTGGACGACGAGTATATCGCCCACGTGCTCGGCCAGAATCTGGCGCCCCAGGAAAGCGTCGACCACCTGATCCTCGCGGCGCTGGACCACGGCGGATCCGATAACGTGACGGTGCTGCTGGTGGGAGAAGCGGCCTAGAGACTGCCGATCGGTCGGTCGCCGGCCGTATGAGTTGCCCCTGCCCACGGCTGGCTAGCCGCCACCATTCTGCTCGATCTGCCTCAGGAGCTCAGCGAGGGCCTCGTTGTCCGGCTCCGCCTGCAGACCGCGATCAACCATCGCGCGAGCCTTGTCCCACTCGCCACGACTGATACGGACCTCAGCCGCACGGAGCCATAGCCCGGCGATTCTCGCCAGCCGCTCGTTGGCCCGGCGGTTGGCCGGATCGATGGCCTTCACCTCGAGATACTTGTCCATGGCGTTTTCGCCAGGCGGATGGGAGAAGATGTTGGCGTCGAAGTAGTTATCCGCCTGCTTCAGCAACGCCTCAACGCGAGCCCGCGCGTCAGCGTCCAGCGCGACCGGCTGTGCCGGATCCGAGGGGGTGTCGTCGGCGGCACCCGAGTTCGCAGGTTCCGGCTCAGGTGCAGGATTATCGGGTTCATCATCAGCGCCACCGGCCAGCGTCGTCGTTGCACCGCAGCCGTCGGGGCTGTTTTCCAGCGGATCATCCAGCTCGTAGTCCTGGCTTTCGATCTCGTTCAGCAGGTATTCGATACCCTGGTCACCCGGGAACTGCACCGAAGCCTGGCGCAGGAGCGTGTAGGCGTTTTGCAGCTCACCCTTGGCCCACTCGATCTCGGCCGCAGACTCAATCGTGTTGGCCAATTCGCGCAGCTTGAGGCGCGCGGAATCGTTGTCAGGGTCTTCCGTCAGGATGGCGCGATACCGCGCCAGAGCACTCTCGCCGCCGTTGCACAGCAGCGCGCCGCTTGCGACAAACGCTTCTGCTTCCCCGATGAGTCTGGCAAAGCGCTCGCGCTGCTCGTCCTCGCGGTTTGGCGGCTCGGGCGTCGGTTCAACAATATCAGGATTCGGTGTCGGTGGATCAGGATCGGGCTGATCTTCACCGCCACCACCACTCATCGCGTTCCAGCCCACAATCGCCAGCGTCAGGACCGCAATCACCGCCGTCCCGCCAACCACCATGGGCATCATGGATCGTTTGCCGTCGGTGCTCTCAGCGGGCTCCTGCGCGGCTTTTGAGGCCGGGGGCGGCGTGGCGCGCCGGCCGGGCTCGGACGGGCTCATCTTGCGCCGGGTGGTCTTGCGCGCCGGCGCCACCGCGCCGGTCACGTCTTCCAGGTCGTCCAGAAAGTCGTCAGCCTGTGCGTAACGCTCCTCCCGATCTTTCGCCATGAGCTTTTCGATCAGCGGCTGAAAGTGGGAAAATTCCGCGGGCACCTCGGGGCACGGTTCGTTGATCTGCATCAACGCCACCGAGAACGGGTCGTCTGCGTCGAAGGGCGGCTTGCCCGTCAACATCTCGTAGAACACCACACCCAGGCTGTATAGGTCGGTACGGTGATCGACCTTCTCCCCCTTCGCCTGCTCAGGGCTCATATAGTGCGGCGTGCCTATCGAGGTGCCGAGCTTGGTGGCGCCGGTGTTGGAATCCACCGCCTTAGCGATGCCAAAGTCGCCCAGGACACAGTCGCCGTTGCCTCGAAAGAGGAGGTTCCCCGGCTTGACGTCACGGTGAACAAACCCCTTGGAGTGCGCAAACTGCAGCCCCTGGGCAATGTCGGTGATGATGTGCAGGATGTCCGCCTCGGTCATCCCCTCGTTCATCTTGTCCCTGGCGGTGCCACCCGGCAGGTACTCGCTCGCCATGTAGTAGTGGTTTTCGTGCACACCGATGTCGTAGACGGTGAGCAGATTCAGATGGTTGAGCTGGGCCGCGATCCGGCCTTCTTTCAAGAAGCGTTGGCAGTAGGTTTCATCCACCGCCAGGCCCGGCGTCATGACCTTGAGCGCGACATCCCGGTGCAGGTTTTCCTGGATGGCGAGATACACCGTCGCCATGCCGCCGGAACCTAGCTCGCGCTGTATGTCATAACCGGGAATTTCCACTAACCGGACTCCATCAAAATTTTAAGGCCGCGACAAACAGTCGCGGCCTTCAGGGAAGCGGCATGTGCGGTCGGGCCAACGCCCGAGCAGCCTTCGTTCAGGGTGCGGCGTCCTTCAAGGCCCGCAGAGCACGAACAAACTGTCCCTGCTGATAATTATCTTCGTCTTTGGTGGCCTCGAACAAGGCTTCGGCTTTGGCGCGAAGATCCTCCGCTCGCTGCGCGTTGATGACCTGCTCGTTCTCAAAGGCAAGGATCATCGTATCGACCGCCATGGCCGCCTGCTCGGCATTGGCGTAGTCGCGGTACTGGCCACGTTCGCCGTCAGCCACCACGCTGGACAGAACGCCTTCCAGCAGCGCGCCGTCGTACTGAGCCGCCTGGACCTTGTTGACCCCGGCTCGAAGAGACGACAACACCGCACGGCCGGCCTGCACCGTTTCGGCCCGGCCTTTGGTTGTGGCCACATGGAGATCGCGCACCTGCTGCGAGAGCGCGTCACCATCACCGGCATCGAGCGCGGTGAGCACATGTTTGAACATCAGCAGGCTGGCGTCGTTGTAGCGAACGATGCCCGGGCCCAGGCCCGTTCCCGACCGCGGCACCCACCGGTCACCAAACATCGAGCGATGGCAGGCGTGGCAGTCAAAGAGCACCAGCTCAGGAAAAATACCGTCGGTGCCGGCCTTGTCGTCCATGAGCGTTTCAAGCTGCGTGATGGCGGCGACGCCCTGGCCAACGGCCCAGTCGCGCGCGCCGTTGAGATCACCCTTGCGCTGGACGTAGTCGTCATCAACCTGAAAATGCGGATTGAGCCAGGTGAAGGTGTCCAGCTCAAACGACAGCCGTGGATGGCCCGCGCCCATGACGCGGTGTGTGATCATCTGGTCCTTCGTGCCGAGGTGGCATGTCAGACACATCTCAGCGCGCCGCTGCGGGTTTTCGGTTGGATAGAGACCCGCCGCGAGGTTGTCCTCATGACTGACCTGGCCGGACGCGTGCGAGGAGAGGTATTTCTCGGCGCCGCCGTGGCACGCTTCACAGCCCACGCCGTCAGCGATATCAAACTTTTCTCCGCGCATCGCCACCGGCGTGTTGTCGGCGTGACAATCCAGGCAGATGTCAGCCTCATGCGCGTTGGCGAGACCCATGTTGCGGGCGATGCGTTTGGAGCGATCGTTCAGCAGAACCTGGTAGGCCTGCGAGTGTTTGTCGACGCTTTGCCAGGTCGCAAACTCATTTTGCAGAACGTTGGAATCGCGGAATGCTGAAACCGAGCCGTGACACGTGCTGCTGGCGCAGCTGGCCACGCCCAGGTGTCGGTTATCGTCCCCGGGCGGCAGACCCAGGGCAGAAGTGCTGATCAGGCATCCCAATAGCCAGTAGAGTCTTTGCTTCATCTTGGTTCCCCTTCCTTTCAGCGAGGCTGGCTCGCTCTGCCCCCGAAAGTCCCCTCGGGCGCTTCCTGCAACTTTGCACTTAAGTATGCCACCGTCTTGCCACGATTGCCCGCTTTTCAGGTAAACTCCGCCCCGTTGCGGCGCTGGCCCAGAGGTTTGCGCTGCATCGGTCGCCCGTTGACTCTGGCTGTCGCAGAGGCGTATTTCGGGGGCAGTTCATCGCCCGAACATTTAAGTAAAGCTCGAACCAGTCGATAAACAGGACCTATCGTGCAAACCAATCAACGAATCGTGCTCGGAATACTCTCACTTGTCGCCCTCGGTCTGTTTGCCCCGGGCCTCGCCTTCGGCGCGGCTACCGCGGAACTCGATTTAACCACCCACTGGGTTGGGGTCACTGCGCTGGCCCTTTTTGTCGCGGCTTACTCCCTCGTCATCGCAGAGGAGTTCACCCACCTGCGTAAGTCCAAGCCGGTGATGCTGGCCGCGGGTCTGATCTGGGTGGTCATCGCCATGGAGTACGCCAACAATGAGCTGACGCATTCGGCGGAAACCGCCGTACGCGTCTTCCTGGTTGAGTTCTCCGAGCTGTTTCTGTTCCTGCTCGCCGCCATGACGTACGTCAACGCCATGAGCGAGCGAAACGTCTTTGAGGCGCTGCGCGCGTTCCTGGTAAGCCGCGGGTTTAGCTACCGCAAGCTGTTCTGGATCACCGGTATCCTGAGCTTCTTCCTGTCGCCAATCATCGACAACCTGACCACCGCGCTGGTCATGTGCGCGGTGGTGATGGCGGTCGGCCGCAACAGCCCGAAGTTTGTGGCGATCAGCTGCGTGAACATCGTCGTGGCTGCGAACGCAGGCGGTGCATTCAGCCCCTTCGGCGATATCACGACGCTCATGGTCTGGCAGGCCGGCCTGATCCCGTTCGGCACCTTCTTCAGTCTCTTTGTGCCGTCGGTGGTGAACTACGTGATCCCGGCCGCCGCGATGCACTTCGCGGTACCCAACGAGGTGCCGGAGGTGTCCGGCGGCACCGTCGCCATGAAGCGCGGCGCCCGACGCATCATGTTCCTGTTTGTCTGCACGATCGTCACGGCCGTCAGCTTTCACAACTTCCTGCATCTGCCGCCGTTCCTCGGCATGATGACCGGCCTGGCCTATCTCAAGTTTTTTGGCTACTACCTGAAGAAAACCCACCACAAAGAGCTGGCCTTTAATGAAGGCCGCCCCGGGGACGTGTCGGCCTTCGACAGCTTCCGCAACGTGGCGCGGGCCGAGTGGGATACGCTCCTGTTCTTCTTCGGCGTCATCATGTGCGTCGGCGGCCTGGGTTTCATCGGCTACCTGGAACTGGCCTCGCAAGCCATGTACGGCCAGCTCGGCCCCACGATCGCCAACGCCTTGGTCGGTGTTCTGTCAGCGATCGTCGACAACATCCCGGTGATGGTCGCGGTGCTGCAGATGCAGCCCGGTATGGATGAGGGCCAGTGGCTGCTGGTGACGCTGACCGCCGGCGTGGGCGGCAGCATGCTGTCCATCGGGTCAGCGGCTGGGGTCGCGTTGATGGGCCAGGCTCGCGGCGCCTACACCTTCTTCGGTCACCTGAAGTGGTCGCCAGCGATCATCGTTGGCTACATCGCGAGCATCTACGCCCACATCTGGGTGAACGCCGCTTACTTTACCGAGGTTTCCATCACCGGCTAAGGTGAACCGCCGGCGTCGACCGCTCGACGGTCAGTGCCGCAAACGGTGATTCCTGAGGTCAGGCGCCAGGCTCGGAAAGACGCTGCCAGATGGTTGGCCCGCCGGCCGCCGCTTCGATCTGCGCCATCCGCTCGTCGTGCGCCGCCCGCTCCGTCTCGGACGCTGACCTCCGCAGCAGCGGTGGACGCTCCTGCGGCTGAGTGACGGCGGCCTGCGCCTGCTGAGTCTGCGCCGCCAGCTCCAGCGTTAGGCTGGTCTGGCCACCGGTCATCCGCAGATACACCTCCGCTAAGATGCTGGCATCCAATAGCGCGCCGTGCAGCTCACGCCGGCTGTTGTCGACGTCATACCGCCGGCACAGCGCGTCCAGCGAATTGCGCATGCCGGGATGCATACTCCGGGCCAGCTCCAGCGTGTCCAAGACGCTGCAGACGCCGCCGAGAGAAGGCAGCTGACGATCGAGAATCGCCAGCTCGCTGTCGAGAAACCCGACGTCGAAAGGCGCGTTGTGAATCACCAGCTCAGCCCCTGACACAAAACTCATGAACTCATCGACCACCTGCGAGAACAGAGGTTTGTCGGCAAGGAATTCATCGCTCAGCCCGTGTACCTCGAGGGCGCCGGCCTCCACCTCTCGCTGCGGGTTGAGGTAGCGATGAAACTGGCGGCCCGACAGTCGGCGATCCACCAGCTCCACGGCGCCGATTTCGATCACCCGGTGCCCCTGAGACGGCTCCAGTCCGGTGGTTTCGGTATCAAGCACAATCTGTCTCATGAAGGAACCGCCTCCCGCGCCAGCGTGTCGGCGCGCTCGTTGCCCGGGTCACCGCTGTGCCCTTTGACCCAATGCCAGTTGATTCGATGCCGGCTGACCGCAGCGTCCAGCGCCTGCCAAAGATCCTGATTCTTCACCGGCTTTTTTGCCGCGGTCTTCCAGCCGTTGCGCTTCCAGTTGGTCATCCACCGCGTGACGCCATCGCGCACGTAGGTCGAGTCGGTGTACAGCTCCACATCGCAGGCCCGCTTGAGGGCCGACAGCGCCTCGATCACAGCCTGCATTTCCATCCGATTGTTGGTGGTCTGCTTTTCACCGCCGCTAAGCTCCAGCTCGCGGCTCCCGTGAGACAGCAGCGCGCCCCAGCCGCCCGGCCCGGGGTTGCCGCTGCAGGCCCCGTCCGTGTAGATCGTTACCGTCATCGCCCTAGTGTCCTGAGTTAGAACCGCCCGCGCCCCTGCGCACCACCGAGTTGCGGTGCGGCGGATTTGAGCGCTGAGAGCCGTCCGGGACGCAGCGGCACAATCTGCGGTTCGCTGCTGTTCTTGCGGGCCACCAGCACAAAAGACTGGCCGAACCAGCCGAGCCAGGGTGCCCCGGACCAGCGGCGGGAGGTGCGGGCGAGCCAATCACGAAGCCGCCCGCCGCGATCGCTGACCGGGCGAACCAGCAGCGTTTGAAAATCGAAGCCTCGAAGCTGTTCAGCCATCGCCGGTGGCGACAGCGGATGAATCAGCAGGGAGTGGCGGTGTCCACGCGGGTTGAGACCCAGCACGATGGCGATCCCGCCCGGACGAAGCACCCGATGTAGCTCACCCCAGAGCTCGCGGCGACCTGGCATCTGCTCATGCACGTGATCGAGCACGACCATGGCAACCGAATCGTCCTGGAACGGCAGTTCCGCGAGCTGACCCGCGACACAGCCCTCCAGCTTGCCCGCGGGATTCACCCGGAGCTGGTGGCAGCTGATCGTCTGAGCTGTCGCAAGCAAATCATCAGCGGTGGTCAGCGAGCTCACCTGCAGCGCGTGATAGCCGAAAACGTTGGCGACCACCGATCGGCAGACGCGGACTTCCGCCTGCCTGAGCCTCGCCGGCAGCTCAACCGGCACGGAGCTCGGCGAGCCGCCGTCAGCGCCTCCAAACGTGGCACCCGATGATTGGGATTGATCCAGCAAAAGACTGCCTGCCACCAGCCAAGAACGTGCCGTCATTGTACCCTACCCGTCCGCTTTCCATGTTTTACCGCATCAAGTATGGTGAGCCGCGTTTGGGTCGGCCGCCCGCCGAGTCGAGCCTGACGCAGCGGCAGTCCCAAGGGATGAAGCGATCGACTTCGCGCTGCTGCGAGCCGTACTGAACCAATTGAGGGAAGAACAAAAACCATGGGATTTCTAGCCGGTAAGAAAGCGCTGATTGTCGGGGTTGCCAGCAACCGTTCTATCGCCTGGGGCATCGCGGAAGCCATGCACCGGCAGGGAGCGGAGATCGCCTTTACCTATCAGAACGAAAAGCTGAAGTCTCGGGTCGACAAAATCGCCGACCAGTGTGGCTCGTCGATTGTGCTGCCCTGTGATGTTGCCGAAGACGACCAAATTGCGGCGGTGACCGACGCGCTGACCACAAGCTGGGGTAGCCTGGATATCCTCGTCCACTCCGTGGGTTTTGCGCCGCGGGAGCAGCTTGTCGGCAACTTCGCTGAGGCGGTGACCCGCGAGGGATTTCAGATCGCCCACGACATCAGTGCCTACAGCTTTGCCGCGCTGGCCAAGAGCATGCACCCGCTGATGAAGGACCGAAACGCCGCGCTGCTGACCCTGTCCTATCTGGGCGCCATGCGGGCGATGCCTTACTACAACGTGATGGGGCTGGCGAAGGCCAGTCTGGAAGCGGCGGTGCGGTACCTGGCCCAGAGCCTCGGCCCCGATGGCATCCGGGTCAACGGCGTCAGCGCCGGACCCATCAAGACCCTCGCCGCCGCCGGGATCTCCAATTTCCGCAAGATGCTGGATCACGTGGAACGTACGGCGCCGCTGCGGCGGACCATTACCACCGAGGAGGTCGGAAACGTTGCGGCCTTCTTATGTTCCGATCTCGCTTCCGGCATCACCGGCGAGATCACCTACGTCGACTCGGGCTACAGCATCCTCGGCATGCCGGACCTCAACCAGGACGCCGACGGATAGCGTCGTGACACCGGCGTCCAGGCAGCGTTAGAAGGTAGCGCCAACCGGCGTCAACCGCTCCTCAATCACGTCGATCTCGGCGGCCGCCCGGAGCTGAGCATCAGCGCCGGCAACCTCTTCGCCAGAGAGCTTGCGCTCGATCTGAGTGGAAACCCGCTCAATCGCGTTGTCGTCTTCCTGGCCTTCCGTCACGGCGAACAGCGAGACAGCGTAGAAGGTTTCCGGGCCTCCGGAAACCAGGCCAAACGTCGGCTTGGCGTCGGCCGGCCTCGCCAGGCGAAAGACGCCCTGAGCCAGCTGACCATCAACCTCTCCGGGGCGGCCAAAGCGGGGCACGTCCAGGCTTTCGACGACGGCTTTAGCGGCATCTTCCTCGGACGTTGCTTCCGCGTCACCCTCAGCGGCTTCACCCTCGGTCGCCGCATCGGCTTCCTGCGCGGCAGCGTCTGCCTCCGGTACAGCAGCGGGATCGACCGGGGGGGCCATCGGCTCCGGCAGCGCCGCCAGGGCCAGCGCCAGGGTTCCGGCGTCAGCTGCCGCATCGCTCAGCGACTGCGCAGCTTCCCGGGCCAGCTCGCGAGCCTCACGACTCAGAACACTCTCGCGCGCGTCCTCCCTCACCTCTTCGAGCGGCGAAAGCGATTCGTCGATTCGCTGGTTCACGCGCAGCACAATGGTCTCGGTTTCGCTCAGGCTGATCGGGTCACTGTTGGAGCCCTCCAGCAGCACCTGGTCGGCATAAGCCGCCTGAATGACCTGCTGGTTGGCCGTGACCCCGGCGCCACCGGTGCGGGAAAACGGTTCGCTGGTTTGAATCTCTAACCCCAGCGAATCAGCGGCCGTCTGGAGGCTGCCTGAATCTTCGTAGCTAAGATCGTACAGCCGGTCTTGCTGTTCCAGGTACAGCCGTTCGAGTTCGGTTTCACGGTACTCGGCGGTCAGCTCCTCGCGTGCTTCCTCAAAAGTTTTGCCGCGGCTTTCCTCCACTTCCAGGAGGTTGATCACGTGAAAGCCAAACGCCGTGTTCACCGGGTCTGAAATGGAGCCGACTTCCATCGCAAAGAGCGCCTGCTCGAACGCTTCGACCATCACGTCGCGTTCGATCCAGCCCAAGTCCCCGCCGGCCTGTGCGGAACCGATGTCGTCAGACAGCTCCTTGGCCAGCTCGGCAAAGTCCTCCCCCGCGCGAGCCCGGGCGGCCGCTTCGGCGGCCCGAGCCTCGGCCGCCTGGAGCTCCTCCGCCGGCGCGTTTTCGCCGACCTCGATCAAGATATGTGAGGTGCGGCGCCGCTCAGGAATCACAAAGCGACCCTTCTGCGTGTCGTAACGAGCCTTTAGCGAACTCTCGCTGATCTCCAGATCGGTCGTGAGATTGGCGCTGGAAAGCAGTACGTACTCGATGATCACCGTCTCGGGGTTGGTGAATTGAGCCGGATTTTCGTCGTAGTAGGTTTGGATGTCCTCGTCGGTGACCACCACCTGGTCGCGGAATTCCTCCGAGGTAAACGCCACGTGCCGAAACGACCGCTGCTGCGCCTGAAGTCGCTGGGCGCGGGAGATCTCGGAAGGTAGCGCGAAGGCGGATGCTGACAGCACCGCGGGAATTTCGTTATACAGCAGCTCGTCGGCGAGGCCGGCTTCGAAGCTGCGGGGTGTCTCACCCTGCTGCGCAAGCAGCGCGACATATTGGTCCTGACTGAACACGTTCCCGACGTTGAACGCTTCGAAACTCTGGATCGAATCCTGCAGCCGTCGAGGCGTGATGGTGAGACCAGCCTCACGGGCCGCCTGAACCCGAATTTCCCGATTGATCAGAAGCTCCAGATGTTCGCGACGAATCAGCGGCTGGTCGAAGTAGTCGTTGCCCAACGATCCGCCAAACTGCGACTGCAGCCGAGCACGGTAGCGGCTGAAGCTCTGCGTAAACTCGGCCAGCGGGATCTCTTCACCGTTGACCGCAGCAACCGCGTCCTGCGGCGTGGTGTTGAAGTACTCGAAACCGCCGGTGGCAACGAGCACTACACAAATCAATCCGATAATTGTCCAGGCGATGAATCCTGAAGCCCGGTCCCTGATTGCCTGCATCATTGGCTTTCGCTCCGAGGCCTGTGCGCTAGGCCTGCAAGTCTAAAAACGACAAGTCTAAAAAACAAAAGGCGCCCTGCGGCGCCCTTTGCTTATATGGCGGAGTGGACGGGACTCGAACCCGCGACCCCCGGCGTGACAGGCCGGTATTCTAACCAGCTGAACTACCACTCCTGAACCTGGTGGTGGGTGCTGCAGGGCTCGAACCTGCGACCCTCGCCTTGTAAGGGCGATGCTCTCCCAGCTGAGCTAAGCACCCCCCGAGAAGGCGCGCTAGTTTACGGCATCCTTGAGGCCTTTGCCAGCCTTGAATGACGGGATTTTCGACGCCTTGATTTTGATGGTTTCGCCGGTACGCGGATTCCGACCGGTGCGAGCTGCGCGCTTCTTAACGCTGAAGGTACCAAAGCCAACCAGAGACACCGTGTCGCCCTTCTTGAGGGCCTTGGTGACTGCTGCGAGGACTGCCTCTACCGCTTCGCCTGCGTCACTCTTGCTCAGGTCTGCTGCGTTTGATACTGCTTCGACGAGCTCAGTTTTGTTCATAGTTTTTCTTCCTCATGTATGCGGCCCACCCCGGCTCGGGCATTTCCGTTAACGGCCATCGAAAGGCCGGTATCCGAGGTAAGCTTGAGTATGTGAATGTAGCCGATTGCTGCTGACGTTCACCCCTTCCGAGTCGGCTGGAATGTGGCCCCAGGAATTGCCTCGAAGCCTCCCCACGAATAGCCAGCCGCCTCAGCGAAGAAGCGTTTATACCAGCCCCTCCGGACGAGGGCAAGGAATTGTCACGCAACTGTCTTATTCGCCGAAAAGTCAATGGCCACGCGGCCTGCGCGGGAAAACAATTGCGTAAGAAAGTCCGATTTTTGCACCAAAACGGTTGACATTGCCCTGGGGCTTTAGTTCTTTTTTTGAGCTAAAGTGACTTGGCGTCACAGCCGCACAACGCCTTGAATAGGCAGCCGAACTCCTCGACATCCGAGCTGTCGCCCTGAGCCGGCCCTAACCCGCCCCTGGATCGCCTGGCCGACAATAAAAAAGGCCGACCGACGACGGGTGTCGACGGTCGGCCTGGGGGTCTAGCAGGGGCCTCGCCCCGATCACCCAATCAGTGGGCGCGGATCGACTCCGACTCGGGGTCGTCGGGCTTGTCGGAAGCCGGCAGCTCTTCGGACTGGCTCAGCGGGACAGGCTGTGCCGCCAGCGCCTGTTCGAGAACCTCATCGATCCAGCTCACCGGAACGATATTCAGGTTGCCCTTCACGTTCTCGGGAATATCAGCCAGATCCTTCTTGTTGTCCTCCGGAATCAGGACCGTCTGCACGCCGCCTCGATGCGCGGCCAGCAGCTTCTCCTTCAGTCCGCCGATCGGCAGCACGCGGCCCCGCAGCGTGATTTCGCCGGTCATCGCAACGTCAGACTTGACGGGGATTCCGGTGAGCGCAGACACCAGCGCGGTGCACATGCCGATACCAGCACTCGGTCCATCTTTGGGCGTAGCGCCTTCCGGCACGTGAACGTGTACATCGACCGCGGCGTGGAACTCGTCTTTGAGACCGAGCGTTGCCGCCCGATTGCGGACGACGGTCATCGCCGCCTGGATCGACTCACGCATGACGTCACCGAGCTGGCCAGTGAGCAGCATTTTGCCTTTGCCGTTGACCACGGTGGCCTCGATGCTCAGAAGCTCGCCACCCACTTCGGTCCATGCAAGGCCCGTCGCGAGACCGACCTCGTCCTTTTCTTCGGCCAGCCCGTAGCGGTGACGACGCACGCCGAGGTAGTTGTCCAGATTGTCCGATCCGACCGCGATGGACGTCTTTTCCTTGTCCAGGATCAGTTCTTTCACCACCTTCCGGCAGATCTTGGCAATCTCGCGCTCCAGCGAGCGCACGCCGGACTCCCGCGTGTAATACCGAATGATGTCGCGCAGCGCGTCTTCATTCACCTCGAGCTCGTCTGACTTAAGCCCCGTTGCCTTCTCCTGCTTGGGCAGCAGATAGCGTTGAGCGATGTTGAGCTTCTCGTCCTCGGTGTAGCCAGGAATCCGAATCACCTCCATCCGGTCCAGCAACGGCCCCGGGATGTTTAGCGAGTTCGCCGTGGCGACAAACATGATTTCGGACAAGTCGAGGTCAACCTCCAGGTAGTGGTCGTTGAAGGCGTGGTTCTGCTCCGGGTCCAACACCTCAAGCAGCGCCGACGACGGGTCTCCCCGAAAGTCCATCGACATCTTGTCGAGTTCGTCCAGCATAAACAGCGGATTGCGCTTACCGGCTTTGGTCAGGTTCTGCACAATCCGGCCGGGCATGGAGCCGATGTAAGTCCGGCGGTGACCCCGAATCTCCGCCTCGTCACGCACGCCGCCGAGCGACATCCGAACAAACTGACGGTTGGTAGCTCGGGCAATCGACTGTCCCAGCGAGGTCTTACCAACCCCAGGCGGACCAACCAGGCACAAGATCGGGCCCTTCATCTGGCGCACCCGCTGCTGCACCGCCAGATATTCAAGGATTCGCTCCTTGACCTTGTCCAGCCCGTAATGATCTTCTTCGAGGGCATTTTCCGCCGCCGCCAGATCTTTGCGGATCCGCGAGCGCTTCTTCCAGGGCAGACCCAGCAGCGTGTCGATGTAGTTGCGCACCACCGTCGCTTCAGCCGACATCGGTGACATCATCTTGAGCTTGCCCAGTTCGGACATCGCCTTTTCTTCCGCCGCCTTAGGCATGCCGGATTCGGCGATTTTGCGGGCCAGCTCATCGGACTCGCCCGGGGTTTCCTCTAAGTCGCCGAGCTCCTTCTGAATGGCCTTCATCTGCTCATTCAGGTAGTACTCGCGCTGGCTTTTCTCCATCTGGCTCTTAACGCGGCCACGGATGCGCTTTTCGATCTGCAGCACGTCGATCTCGCCTTCGACCAGTCCGAGAAGGGCCTGCAGCCGTTGGCCGATGTCGCCGATCTCCAAAATCGCCTGCTTGTCTTCGAGCTTGATCGCCAGGTGGGCGGCGATGGTGTCGGCAAGACGGCTCGGATCATCGATCCCTGACAGGGTCGCGAGCAGCTCGGGCGGGACCTTCCGATTCAGCTTCACATATTGCTCGAACAGCGACACCAGCGAGCGCGCCGTCACGTCTAGCTCGCGATCCGCGGCTTCGCTGCCGGCGTCGATCACCGAGACCGTCGCGATGAAGTGCTCGTCGCGCTGGACCATCGCCTCAACCCGCGCGCGGTCGGCCCCCTCGACAAGCACCTTGATCGTGCCGTCGGGCAGCTTCAGCAGCTGCAGAACCGTCGCCAGCGTGCCCACCTCGTAGAGGTCCTCCGGCTGCGGATCGTCCACCTCCGCGGAACGCTGCGCCAGGAGCATGATGCGCTTGTCCTCGCCCATCGCAACGTCCAGCGCCCGAATGGACTGCTCGCGGCCCACAAACAGCGGAATCACCATGTGCGGATAGACCACCACGTCGCGCAGCGGCAGCACTGGCACGTGAACTAGGTCCATGGTAGACGGATTAGCTTCGTCAGAACGGGAAGTGGCCATCGGGCACCTCAGATTGCTCGTTAATAGTAGTAGATCGTTTGCTTTCGCCAGACCTTGAGGCGGCGTCTGCTGACGCCCCCGCCCTGTTCCGGCCGCCAAACGGGCGGCGTCGGAGGCCTAAACGCGGCTCTCCCGACAAACGCTGGGCTCTGGCAAAGAGATTGGGCTCGCGACGCCGGGTTTCAACGCCGCAGCCTGGTTTGTGGCTGCGGGGTCGGGCAACAGTGGCCCTGACCCCTACTCCGAGACTGCGCGAGCGTTCTCGTAGATCAGGTAGGGATCCGCCTCGCCGTTGATGACAGCCTCGTCGATCACAACCTTACTGACGCCATCCATCGACGGCAGGTCGTACATGCTGCTCAGCAGCACGTTTTCGAGAATCGTCCGAAGGCCTCGAGCACCGGTTTTGCGCTCCATCGCCTTGCGCGCGATCGCGCTTAGCGCGTCGTCGCGGAACTCGAGCTCCGCCGACTCCATCTCAAACATCTTTTGATACTGCTTGGTGATGGCGTTTTTAGGCTGGGTCAGAATCTTAACCAGCGCGTCTTCGTCCAGCTCACGGAGCGTGGCGACCACCGGCAGGCGCCCGACAAACTCCGGAATCAGGCCGTAGCGCACCAGATCTTCCGGCTCCACGTCCAGAAGGACGTCGCCTAGGTCAGCCGACTCTTCCTTGCTACGAACGGTGGCGGCAAAGCCGATGCCGGTGCTATCCGAGCGTGACTGAATAATTTTTTCCAGTCCGGCAAATGCCCCGCCGCAGATAAACAGGATGTTCTGCGTATCCACCTGCAGGAATTCCTGCTGGGGATGTTTGCGACCACCCTGGGGCGGTACCGAGGCCACCGTGCCTTCGATCAGTTTCAGCAGCGCTTGCTGCACGCCCTCGCCGGACACGTCGCGGGTAATGCTGGGGTTCTCGGCCTTGCGCGACACCTTGTCGATCTCATCGATATAGACGATGCCCGTCTGGGCTTTCTCGACGTCGTAATCGCACTTCTGCAGCAGCTTCTGAATGATGTTTTCGACGTCTTCACCGACGTAACCCGCTTCGGTCAGCGTGGTGGCGTCAGCGATCGTGAAGGGAACGTTCAGCAAACGGGCCAGCGTCTCGGCCAGCAGCGTTTTGCCGGATCCCGTCGGGCCGATCAGCAGAATATTGCTTTTGGCCAGCTCGACGTCTTCGTTGCTATTGTCGACCTCAAGACGCTTGTAGTGGTTGTAAACAGCGACTGACAGCACGCGCTTGGCGTGCTCCTGCCCAATCACGTACTCGTTGAGGACGTCATTGATTTCGCGGGGCTTTGGCAGCTTGCTTCGCGCTGCCGTTGATTTTTCTTCCAGCTCCTCACGAATGATGTCGTTGCAGAGCTCGACGCACTCATCGCAGATGAATACGCTGGGACCGGCGATCAGCTTACGCACTTCATGCTGGCTTTTGCCGCAGAAAGAGCAGTAAAGGATCTTACCGCCGTCGGATTTGCTGGATTTATCTTCGCTCATTTACCGCAGTTTACAGCCTGTATTGACCCTTTTCGAGGATACCACACCAGGAGGCGTTTGCCCCCTGCTGTCGAAATGTTCCTCCGACGGTTATCGGCAGGTCGAAGAAAATCCTAAACGCCGTGAACCGGCGCCGAATCCCGCTCCTCGAGAACCATATCTACGAGACCGTAATTCACCGCCTCTTCGCCGCTCATGAAGCGGTCGCGGTCGGTGTCTTTCTCGATCGTCTCCACCGTCTGGCCGGTGTGCTTGGCCATGATTTTGTTGAGCCGTTCCTTCAGCGTCAGCACCTCACGGGCGTGAATATCGATGTCGGAAGCCTGGCCTTGGAAGCCGCTTGACGGCTGGTGGATCATAACGCGGGAGTGAGGGAGACACGCCCGCTTACCGGCCTCACCAGCCGCTAGCAGCAGCGCACCCATGCTGGCCGCCTGGCCAACGCAGATAGTGCTGACCGCGGGCTTGATGAACTGCATCGTGTCGTAGATCGCCATACCGGCCGTCACGGAGCCGCCCGGGCTGTTGATGTAGAAGTTGATGTCTTTCTCAGGATTGTCCGACTCGAGGTACAGCAGCTGCGCCACAACGAGGTTAGCCACGTTGTCGTCGACCGGACCAACGAGAAACACCAGCCGCTCCTTAAGGAGTCTGGAGTAGATATCGTAAGCCCGCTCGCCACGGGAGGTTTGCTCCACCACCATGGGTACGAGATTCAAAGCCCTGGTTTCCATCATGCTGCTTCTCCCTTGCTGGCCCGGTTCATCAGCTCGTCAAAGCTCACCGGCGATTCGGTTACGTTGGCCTGTTCCAGCACGCAGTCGACCGCCTGCTCTTCCAGCACCAGGTTCTGGACGTTGTTCAGCAGATTTTCATCGCTGTAATAAAGGTTAACGACTGCCGCCGGGTCTTCGTACGTGGAAGCGATCTCCTGGATCGTCTCCTGCACGCGAGCCCCGTCGACGTTGAGGCTGTTGTGGCGCGCGACCTCGCTGACGAGCATCGCGGCGCGCACCCGCCGCTCGGCCGCTTCCTCAAAGCCTGCGGGATCGGGGAGCTCGGCATCCGCCTGGCCGGCCTGCTGCAGCTGACGCTGAGCGGTCTGGGCCATGGCCTGCTGCTCCTGCTCGATCATCGATGCCGGAACCGCCATTTCGGGATACTTCTCAACCAGCCGATTCATCACGCCAGCGCGCATCACCCGGCTGATGGTTTGCTTGAGCTCGCGCTCGAGGTTGTCGCGCACATCGCTGCGGAACTGATCCATACCGCCTTCGCTGACGCCGAAACCTTTAATGAAGTCTTCGTCGACCTCTGGCAACGTCGGCGCCTGGACCTTCTCGACCCGCAGGCTGAGCGACCCGGTTTTACCGGCCAGCGTCTCCACCTGGAAGTTTTCGTCGAGCGTCAGCTCGCTGGTTTTCTCACCTTCGACGGCCATGCCGCTGAGCTCGGCTTCGATCGACGCATCAAACGCGCCGTTGCCGAGAATGGCGCCGGCCCGCTCCTCACCTTCCTCAGGGAACGTGACGCCGTCCCCCTCAAAGCGGAAGTGGAAGAACACGAGGTCGCCCTCGGTGGCTGGGCGCTCCACCTCGTCCCAGCTCTGGCGCTGACGACGCAGGGTTTCAATCATGTTGTCGACGTCTTCGTCGGTCACCTCGGCCGTGGGCTTTTCGATCTCCAGCTCACCGAGCGCAAGCTCCTCGAGCTCGGGGAACACGTCAAATTCTGCGGTATAGGTGAAGTCGACGTCGCGCTCAGGCGGCTGCGCGTCGATCTGCGGGGCTGAGGCCACGCGGAGGTTTTCCTGGCTGAGCGCCTGCTGGAAAGACTGGTTGACCAGCTCGTCAACAACCTCAGCGCGAACCTGAGGACCGAAGCGCTTTTCGATCACCGTCATCGGCACCTTGCCGGGCCGAAAGCCCTTGAGCCTGACCTGACGCTTCAGGTCCTGCATTTTGCCGCTGACCTTCCCCTCAATTTCTTGTGCCGGCAGCGCAACTGTCAGCTTGCGGCTGAGCGCCCCCGTATTTTCTACCGAAACCTGCATGTTTCCTCCGCAGCCAGTGCTGTCGTGCCGGTGGTTTTTTTGAATGTGGGCTGGCGGCGCGCCCCAAAATCGGGAGCATCCGGGCCCAACGTGCTTAGTTAGTGGTTACATCCGTCAAAATCAATGGCGGGCGCGAAATGTGTGTCCCCGCGCGGCGGTGTTTTTTCGATCCGTTTTCCGCCCGGCGTATTTGCCGTCTCGCGCCTGGCGCGTATTTCACCTGTCGGGCCGCTTGACCGTCGGCCAGGACGTCGCGGCGAAAGAAACGCCGTTTGCGTCGCGGTGGTGGCTGGTGCGAAAGGAGAGACTCGAACTCTCACGGGTTACCCCACTGGCACCTAAAGCCAGCGCGTCTACCAATTCCGCCACTTTCGCGCTGCACAAAAAATGGGGTGAGCGACGGGGGTTGAACCCGCGACCTCTGGAGCCACAATCCAGTGCTCTACCAACTGAGCTACGCCCACCATTGTGTTGCCGTCGGCAGTCGGCGACCTGCCGTAGCTATTTTGACCCGCCTGGCACCGTTCGCCAAGCGCCGTCAGTCTTACCCGCGCACCGCAGCGCGCGGTCCAACCCGGCGCCCTGACTCTCGCTCGTGGCGCCAGCTTGGCGCGCCCGGCAGGACTCGAACCTGCAACCGTCGGCTTAGAAGGCCGGTGCTCTATCCGGTTGAGCTACAGGCGCCGAGAAACTGGTCGGGGTAGAGGGATTCGAACCCCCGACATCCTGCTCCCAAAGCAGGCGCGCTACCAGACTGCGCTATACCCCGAAAAAAGCCGTCGAATGGTACGGGTCCGGCCGGCCCCAGTCAACGACTCTGGCGCCGAGGGTCGCCGTTACGGCGACAGCCGGACAGGCCGTCTCCCACCACCCTTCCAGACCCGATCATCTCCTGCCCGTCTCCAGACGGTACCGGCATTTGCTTCACCGATATGGCACCAAGCGAACGTAAATGCGAACATCTGGCGATTGCCGCCGATCGCTTCCGGACCATGGAACAGTACCTGGACGTTCTTCGAACCATCAATCCGCTCAGCACCTTTGGGGCCGAGCAGTTCACGGCTTTTCTCGACGCCGCGAGCACGCGAGAGCTCACGCAAGGTGAATGCGTCTACCTGGAGGGTGACGAAGACGAGCTCATCATCTTCCTGGCGGACGGCGCCATTGCGCGCAAGTCGGCCAGCGGACAGGTCCGCTCGCTCGCGGTCGGGGACGACGCGGCGCGCTATGCCATGGGCAATCTCCAGCCCCGGCCACACACCGCGCAGGTCACGAGCGATACCGCTGTGGTGATCGAGGCACCTCGAGGGCTGGTGGAAGACCTGGCGACTCGCAGCCAGCTGGTCACCGGAGAGATGCCTTCCTTGAGCGTGACGGACGTTGCGGATGCCGAGGGACTCGACGGTTCATGGATGTTTCAGATCGTACAGAGCGAAATCTTCCGTGAGCTGCCGACGGAGAATATCGAGCTGTTTTTTGCGGCGGTCGAACGCATGGAGTGTGAGGCCGGCCAGGAAATTGTACGCCAGGGTGACGACGGCGACTACTACTACATGATCGTGGAGGGCCAGGCCGAGGTGCGGCGCATGGCAGGTCAAGTGCCGATTCCGATCGCGACGCTCGAGGCGGGACAAAGCTTTGGAGAAGAGGCGCTGATCTCCGGCCTGCCGCGTAACGCCACGGTCGTTATGACGCAGCCCGGCGTTCTGATGCGCCTGGCAAAAGAGCGATTTAAGGCGCTGCTGATTCGCCCGGTTGTACAGTCGCTCTCCGCGCGCGAGGCTGCCCGTCAGGTGAAGCAGGATGGCGCCGTCCTCATTGATGTGCGCATGGAGAACGAGCATGGCAGCCGGTCGATTCGCGGAAGTCGCAATATCCCGCTCTACCGGCTCCGCGACGCGATTGCTGAACTGGACGCATCGGTGCCCCATATCGCCTACTGCGACTGCGGCGCACGCAGCTCCGCGGCCGCCTTCCTCCTGTCTCAGCACGGGGTCAACGCCAGCTACATCGAAGGCGGCATGTCGGCCATGCTGGCAGGGCAATAGCCGCTCGCTTGTGCGCAGCAGCAACTTTGGGCGACAATCGGGCTACTTTAAAGGACACGGCGGTGTCGCTTACCGAAGCGACGCGGGATAGGAGAGTCCCTGTGACCCAAGAAAGAACAACATGCTGATTCTGACCCGCCGGGTCGGCGAAACGCTCATGATCGGTGACGAAATCACGGTCACCGTGCTGGGCGTCAAGGGGAACCAGGTGCGCATCGGCATCAACGCGCCGAAGGACGTGGCCGTGCACCGGGAAGAAATCTACGAGCGAATTCGCCAGGAAGACGACGCCGAAAACCCGGCGAAAAGCTAAGTCGTCCGACGTCGCGCCGAGCGACCGCGATCGCCCGCCAGGCGACGCGACGCCCTTTTTTCATTTTTTCCGTGAAAAACACCAAAAAGGTCAGTTATGATACGCCCCCCGCGGAGAGGTGGCCGAGCGGCTGAAGGCGCTCCCCTGCTAAGGGAGTATGGGTCAAAAGCCCATCGAGGGTTCGAATCCCTCTCTCTCCGCCACTAAAAAACCCGCGCATGCGCGGGTTTTTGAGTGGCGGAGAGAGAGGGATTCGAACCCTCGATGGGCTTTTGACCCATACTCCCTTAGCAGGGGAGCGCCTTCAGCCGCTCGGCCCCCTCTCCGCGGGGG
>JBCDKA010000014.1:0-49789 GCA_038747195.1 Pseudomonadota bacterium | reverse complement strand
CGATCGCTATGTGGCGACGTTTGCCGGCTTCGCGCCGGCCAGCGCACCTCAGATTGTGGTGGTGGTGTCGATCAACGACCCGTCGAGCGAGGAGTATTACGGCGGGCAGATTGCGGCGCCGACGTTTCGCGCGGTGATGGAGGGTGCACTTCGCCTGCTGGATATTCCGCCGGATGATCTGCTGCCGATCCCGCCGACCAACCAGACGCTCAGTGCCGCTGAGCAGGCGGCGCCCGCGCCATGACCCGCAAGCTCGTCAGCGAACTGATCGCCAGCGCGCCGCCCGTGTCGGTCAGCGGCATTACCGTGGATTCGCGGCAGGTCGAACGAGGGGATCTGTTTGTGGCCCTCGCGGGTGCAACAACGCACGGGCTTGCCTATGTTCAGCAGGCGATCGAACGCGGCTGCGCGGCGGTGCTCTGGGAGTTCACCGAAGGGCAGCGCGCGCCGACGCTGGCGGTGCCCCACCTGGGCGTCGAGGGCCTGAGTGACCGCCTGAGCGAGCTGGCCGGAATCTTCTATGACCATCCGTCTCGGGTGCTGACCGTCATCGGCGTCACCGGAACCAACGGAAAATCGTCTTGTGTCGAGTTTATCGCCCAGGCGCTGAGTCGCCGCGGCCTGCGCGCGGGAACCGTGGGCACGCTCGGCAGCGGTGTGGTGGGCGAGGAGCGTCGGCCGCTCGGGCTGACGACGCCCGATGCGGCCACCGTGCAGCGAGAGCTGGCGAGGTTGCGGGATGCGGGTTGCACCCATGTCGCGATGGAGGTCTCTTCGCACGCGCTTGATCAGGGTCGCGCCAAAGCGTTGAGGATCGCCGTCGCGCTGGTGACCAACATCAGCCGAGACCATCTCGATTATCACGGCAGTATGGCCCGCTACATCGCCGCCAAAGCCCGGCTGCTGTCAGATTTCTGCCCGATCTTTGCCGTTCTAAACGTCGACGATGACGCATTTGGGGCGATGACCGAAAGTTTATGTGGTGACACCCGCCTGATGACGTTCGGCCGGGGTCGGGCCGATATCAAGGCTCAGGAAATTCGCTTCGACGCTGACGGCAGCGGATTCCTGCTGCGCGCCGGCGGCAGGAGCCGGCCTGTCAAGACGCGCGTGCTGGGCGACTTCAATATCGCCAACCTGCTTGCGGTGTCTGCCGTGTTGCTGGCGCTGGACGGGACCCTGCCGCTGACCGAGCTGGCGGAGCTCCTGGGATCGCTTACACCTCCCGCAGGACGGATGGAGCTCATCAGTGAAGCCGGGCAGCCGACGGTGGTCATCGACTATGCCCACACCCCGGATGCGTTGGCGCAGGCCCTCGCGGCCCTGCGCAGCCATTGTGGAGGCGAGCTTTATTGCGTGTTCGGCTGCGGCGGCGATCGCGATCCCGGCAAGCGCCCCATGATGGGCGCAGCGGCGGAGGACGGCGCGGATCATGTGATCGTCACCAGCGACAACCCGCGCAGTGAGCCGGCTGAGCGCATCATCGAACAGGTTCTGGCCGGGATGCGGGACGCAGGCCAGGTGTTGAGCATCAGCGACCGTAGGGAGGCCATCGCCACCGCGGTTCGCGCCGCTGCCCCTGAGGACACGATCCTGGTGGCAGGCAAGGGTCACGAGGACCATCAGGAAATCGACGGCCAACGCCTGCCGTTCGATGATCGCGCGGTGGCTCGCGAGCTGCTGGAGCGCTGCGCATGATTCACGGCAGACTCGAGGAGATCGCTACCGCCATCGGCGCGGAGCTTCGCGGCGAACCAGCAGAATTTTGCGGGGTTGGAATCGACACCCGGTCGGTGCCTGCGGGTGCGCTGTTTGTTGCGCTGCCCGGTACGCGGGTTGACGGTCACGACTATCTGGCGCAGGCAGCCGCGGCGGGTGCCAGCGCTGCGCTCGTGCAGCGCTTTGTTGACTGCGAGCTGCCTCAGCTGCGGTGTGCCAGCAGCGAGCGGGGCCTCGGAACGCTGGCTGGCCATTGGCGCAAAGGCTTTGCGCTGCCGCTGGTGGGCATCACGGGGAGCAACGGCAAGACCACCGTCAAAACCATGCTGGCGCAGATCCTCCAGGTCAGCCATCGCGTGTTGGTCACCCAGGGCAACCTGAATAACGAGCTGGGCGTGCCCCTGACGTTATGTGGTCTGGACCCAAGTCACGATTTTGCGGTGGTCGAGATGGGCGCGGGCAAACCGGGTGATATCGCCTACCTCGGCGACCTGGCCCGGCCTGATGTATCGCTTCTCACCAACGCCGGCCCGGCCCATCTGGAAGGCATGGGCGATCTGGCGGGCGTGGCTCGCACGAAAGGTGAAATTGTTGAAGCGCTGGGGCCGGCGGGGGTTGCCATCCTCAATGCCGACGATCCTTTCTTCGATTTCTGGTGTGGGCTGGCGGGCAGCCGGCGGGTGATCAGCTTTGGCCTGGAGCAGCCGGCCGATGTCACTGCCAGCTGGCGCAGCGTCAGCAGCGGCATGCAGGTGACGCTCGCGACGCAGCCGGGCGAAGTCAGCGTGACCCTTCGCAGCCGCGGCGGCCACAACGCCGCCAACGCGGCGGCCGCGACAGCCGCGGCGCTGGCGCTGGGTATCAGCCTGGAGGACATCGCGGCCGGGCTGGAGGCCTTCGAGCCGGTCGACGGGCGGCTGAAGTTTCGCGCCATGCCCGGTGGCTGGCAGCTCCTGCAGGACAGCTACAACGCCAACCCTGCGTCCATGAGCGCGGGGCTGAAGGTGCTCGCGGCGCAGCCGGGGCAACGATGGCTGATTATGGGTGACATGCGGGAGCTGGGTGCCGAGGCGGAAGCGCTGCACTTCCAGGTGGGCAGCGAAGCCCGTCGGCTCGGCATCACCCGGCTGTTTGCGCTGGGCCCCCTCAGCCGGCACTCGGTGGCCGGCTTCGATTCGGGATCCGCCCGCCATTTTGCTTCGCTCGACGATCTGGTGGCCGCGCTGGGGGATGCGTTGACCGACGCGTCTACCGGCGCCTCGACGGCTGACGACAGCGTGGTCTGTCTGCTGAAAGGTTCTCGCGGCATGCAGATGGAGCGGGTGGTTGACGCGCTCGCTGAACGGGGGTTGGGCTGACATGTTGCTATGGCTTGCAGGCGCCTTGGAGGCACTGGACACCGGGTTTAGCGTGTTCCAGTACCTGACCTTCCGCACGATTCTCAGCGCGCTCACGGCGCTTGCCGTGTCCCTGCTGGTGGGCCCCTGGATGATTCGCCGTCTGTCGTTCTACCAGATCGGTCAGCCGATCCGGGAAGACGGCCCGGCGACCCACCTGACCAAGGCCGGCACCCCCACCATGGGCGGTGCGCTGATCCTGGTGGCGGTGCTCGCCTCAACCCTGCTGTGGGCCGATCTGGACAATCGCTACGTGTGGCTGACGCTGGCCGTTACCGCAGCCTTTGGCGCAATCGGCTGGCTGGACGACTATCGCAAGCTGGTCCTCAAGGACTCGGCCGGCCTCGCGGCGCGCTGGAAATACCTGCTGCAGTCGATCTGCGGGATTGTCGCGGCGGTTTACCTTTTCCAAACTGCGGACCTGCCGGCGGCCACGGAGCTGATCGTGCCGTTTTTCAAGGATGTGGCGATTCCCCTGGGCGCCGCATTTGTTGTGATGACCTACTTCATGATTGTGGGTTTCAGCAACGCGGTAAACCTGACTGACGGGCTCGACGGCCTGGCCATTATGCCAACCGTGCTGGTGGCTTCCGCTCTTGGGGTTTTTGCCTACGTGTCCGGGCACTCGGTCTTTTCCACCTACCTGGCAATCCCGTACATCCCGGGATCGGGCGAACTGTCGATCTTCTGCGGAGCGCTGGCGGGGGCCGGGCTCGGATTCCTGTGGTTCAACACCTACCCAGCCCAGGTTTTTATGGGCGACATTGGAGCGCTGGCCATGGGCGCGGCGCTCGCGGTGATTGCGGTGATCGTTCGCCAGGAGCTGGCGTTTATGATCATGGGCGGCATTTTTGTCATGGAAACCGCCTCGGTCATACTCCAGGTGGCGTCCTTTAAGCTCACGGGCAAGCGGATCTTCCGCATGGCACCGATTCACCACCACTTTGAGCTGAAAGGCTGGCCCGAGCCACGGGTCATCGTGCGTTTCTGGATCATTTCCGTGATCCTCGTGCTGGTGGGCCTGGCCACCCTGAAGGTGCGCTGATGGCTCAGGCTAAACGCAAAGGCACCACCGTCCAGCCGCTCATCATCGATAGCTGGCTGCTGTGGTCGGCGGTCGCCCTGGCGTCGCTGGGCGTGGTGATGATCGCTTCAGCCTCCCTGGCGATCGCGGAGAACGCGGGCCTGCACCCGCTCTATTACGTGTTCAAACATCTGATCGCGCTCACGCTCGGTTCCATGATGGGGCTCGTCTGCCTCAAGCTGCCGCTCAGCAACCTGGAGAAGGCCAGCCCGCTGTTCATGCTCCTCAGCTTTCCGCTGCTCATGCTGGTGTTTGTGCCCGGCTTCGGCGTGACCGTGAACGGTGCCACTCGCTGGGTGCGGACGGGCATCCTGAACTTTCAGGTTGTTGAGGCCGTCAAGATCATGCTGGCGGTTTACCTCGCGGGTTACGCAGTGCGTCACGCTGAAGCGATTCGAAGCCGCTTTGTCGGCAGCTTTAAGCCGCTGGTGGTGGCATGCCTGCTGGCGGGTTTGCTGCTGGCGCAGCCCGATTTCGGCGGTGCGGTGCTGGTGCTTGGCATGTCAGCCGCGGTGATCTGGCAGGCGGGCGCCAGGCTGCGGGACCTGGCGGCGCTGGCGCTGCTGACCCTGCCACCGGGGATCTGGCTCGCCTTCGCCACGCCCTATCGGCTGGAGCGGCTGCGCAGCTTCATGGATCCTTGGGCCGATCCGTTCAGCGGGGGCTTTCAGCTCACGCAGGCTCTGATTGCGGTCGGTCGGGGCGAGTGGTTCGGCGTGGGGCTCGGCGGTAGCGTGCAGAAACTGTTTTACCTGCCGGAAGCCTATACCGACTTCATCCTGGCGGTGCTGGCCGAAGAGCTTGGGCTTGTGGGTGTTGCGGGCGTGATGCTGCTGTTCGGCCTGCTGGTCGGCCGCGGTCTCGTGATTGCGATGCAGGCACTCCACCAGCATCAGTACTTTGCCGGCTACCTCGCCTACGCGCTGAGCTTCTTGCTCGGCCTGCAGGCGATGGTGAGCATCGGTGTGAATCTTGGCGTATTGCCCACCAAGGGCCTCACGCTGCCGTTGATCAGTTCCGGCGGCAGCAGCGCCATGATGTCGTGCGTGATGATCGCGCTGCTGCTGCGGGTGGCGCACGAGGTGAGGGCGGTTGCCGCGACGCCGCAGACGCGCTCGCCCCAGCGACGACCAGCCAAAGGTCGGTCACCGAGGACCCGAGGCTCCGACCGTCCCGCCGGGCGCAAAGGACGGAGGGCAGGCGCATGACGGCGCCGCTGAATAGCCCGGTGTTGATCATGGCCGGCGGCACCGGCGGGCATATCTTCCCCGGACTGGCGGTCGCCGGGAAGCTGCGCCAGCGCAACGTGGACGTGCTGTGGCTGGGCTCCAGCCATGGTATGGAGAACGGTCTGGTGCCCCGCTTCGGCTACCCCATCGAGCGTATCGACATCACCGGACTGCGTGGCCGGGGTGCGCTGGCGCTGCTGCTGCTGCCGTTTCGGCTCTGCCGCGCGGTCTTGCAGGCCATTCGCATTCTGCGTCGCTACCAGCCGCGCAGCGTGCTGAGCATGGGTGGCTTTGCCGCCGGGCCCGGCGGGCTGGCGGCCTGGCTCACCCGTCGACCGCTGGTGGTTCACGAACAGAACAGCATCCCCGGTCTGACCAACCGGGTGCTGGCGAAGCTGGCGCGCCGCGTGCTGAGCGGCTTTCCGTCGGCCTTCCCCCGTGACGGCCTGCACGTGGGAAATCCCGTCCGAGAGGAGATCGCCGCGGCCCCGACGCCGCAGGAGCGCCAGACCGGCCAGCATCGGCCGCCGCGGCTGCTGGTGCTGGGCGGCAGTCAGGGGGCGGTGGCCCTCAACACGCTGCTGCCGCGGGCCATCGCCGGCCTCGCGCTGGACCCGGCGCCGGAGATCCGACATCAGTGTGGTGCCGGTCGTGAGGAAGCCACCGCAAAGGCCTACGAGCAGGCACAGGTTCCGGCGACGGTGCTTCCGTTTGTCGACGACATGGCCGAAGCCTATGCCTGGGCTGACCTGGTGGTTTGCCGCGCGGGTGCACTGACCATCGCTGAGGTTTCGGCGATGGGGCTGGCGTCCCTGCTGGTGCCTTTCCCTCACGCGGTGGACGATCACCAGACACACAACGCCGGCTATCTGGTGAGTGAAGGAGCCGCCCGTCTCTGCCCCGAAGCCGCGCTCACGACCGAGGGCCTGAGCGCACAGCTAACAGAGCTGCTGTCCGCGCCGGATTTGCTGACCGAGATGGCGGAGCGCGCGCGGAGACTCGCGCAGCCCGACGCAGCCGAGGCGGTGGCATCAGCCTGTCTGGAGGTGGCCCGATGACCACCCTGAACCGCGTTGGCGTGGATCCGAAGCGGCGTTTTCGCCAGATGCATTTTGTCGGCATCGGCGGCACGGGCATGAGCGGTATTGCCGAAGTGATGCTGAATCTCGGGCACGAGATCTCCGGTTCCGACGCGCAGACCACCCCCGTGACCGAGCGGCTGGCGAGCCTCGGGGCGCGGATTCACGTCGGCCACCACGCTGATCACCTGGGTGATGCCAAGGTGGTGGTCAGCTCCAGCGCGATCGCCCGCAGCAATCCCGAGCTAAAAGCCGCCCGCGATCGGCGTATTCCCATCGTGCCGCGGGCGGAGATGCTGGGGGAGCTGATGCGGTTCCGCGACGGGATTGCGGTGGCCGGAACCCACGGCAAGACCACCACCACGTCCCTGGTAGCCGCCATCATGGCCGAAGCGGACATGGACCCAACGTTCGTCATCGGCGGACTGCTCAATTCGCTCGGCAGCAACGCCCGGCTGGGCACCGGCCAGTTTCTGGTGGCTGAGGCTGACGAGAGTGACGGCTCGTTTCTGCTCCTGCAGCCGACGATTGCGGTGGTCACCAATATCGACAACGACCATCTGTCCACCTACCGAAACGACTTTGCCCGGCTGGAACGGGCCTTCGATGAGTTTCTGCACCATCTGCCGTTTTACGGGCTGGCGGTCCTGTGTGTCGATGACGTCAGCACGGCCAAACTGGCCCGAAGGATTTCTCGGACGGTGGTCAAATATGGCCTGTCGGAAGATGCGGACATTCGGGCCCTGAACGTTACGCAGAGTGGCGCCACCATGGCCTTTGACGTACAGCTGCCAAACCGGGATGAGCTGCTGCCGGTCAAGCTGAACCTCCCCGGCGTCCACAACGTCCGAAACGCCCTGGCGGCCATCGCCATCGGCTGGGAGCTGGGCATTGAGGACGGCGCCATGCAGCGCGCGTTGACGGCCTTCGGCGGTATCGGCCGGCGCTTCAACGTCCATGGCGAAATGCCGGTCGGTGAGGTCACCGCGCTGTTTGTCGACGACTACGGTCATCATCCAACCGAACTCGAGGCGACGCTCGATGCGGCCCGCGCAGGCTGGCCAACCCGCCGTCTGGTGGCGGTCTTCCAGCCTCATCGCTATA
This sequence comes from Pseudomonadota bacterium, assembly GCA_038747195.1. Lineage (GTDB taxonomy): Bacteria > Pseudomonadota > Gammaproteobacteria > Xanthomonadales > SZUA-38 > JANQOZ01. The sequence goes on along the minus strand of JBCDKA010000014.1, from coordinate 42,177 downwards.
CCCGGACTCGCGATCTGCTGGATGATTTTGCCCGAGTGCTTTCGCAGGTCGATCTGCTCATCCTGGCGGACGTCTACCCGGCCGGCGAGAAGCCGATACCGGGTGCCGACAGCCGCGCCCTGGCCCGGGCGATCCGGGCTCGCGGCCAGGTAGACCCGGTCCTGGTGGAACATCCACGCGACTGCCGACAGCTGCTGCCCTCATTGACCGCACAGGATGACCTGGTGCTGCTGCTGGGAGCCGGAGACATCGGCGCGGCCGCAGCGGACATCTATCGGCACGGTTTTGGAGCGCAAAGCTGATGCGGATCGAAAAGGCAGCAGACTTTGGCCGGGTTGCCCTGGTGATCGGCGGCAGCGGTTCGGAGCGAGAGGTTTCGCTGGATGGTGGCCGCGACGTCCTCAATGCGCTGCTCAAGCGAGAGGTCAACGCCGTGGCCGTCGACGGTATCGCCAGCCTGCTGAGCCTGATTCACGAAGGCCAGGTGGATCGGGTGTTCAATCTGTTGCACGGCAGTGGTGGCGAAGACGGCGCGCTGCAGGGTGCGCTGACCTGCCTGGGAGTGCCGGTGACCGGCAGCAGTCTTCTCGGCGCTGCGGTCACTATGGACAAGGTGCGCAGCAAAGCGCTCTGGGACCAGGCGGGCCTGCAAACGATCCCCGGGGTTGAGCTCGCGCCCGGTCAGGACCCGATGCCGCTCGCAGACGAGCTGGGCTTCCCGCTGGTGGTCAAGCCGGTGAACGAGGGGTCCAGCGTCGGCGTTAGCGTGGTTGACGGGCCAGAGGGGCTGAGTCAGGCCGTGGGCGAAGCGTCTGGCTTTGATCGTCGGGTGATGCTCGAGCGGTTTATTGCCGGTTCCGAGCTGACCGTCGGCCTGCTGAAGGGCAGGGCGCTTCCGACCATCGAGATCATCCCTGCAACCGGGTTTTACGACTACGAGGCCAAATACCTCGTCGAGGACACCCGCTATCTCTGTCCCTGCTCGCTGGACGAGGAGGAGGAGCAGCAGCTTCGGGCGACGGCGCTGGCGGCCTATGCCGCGGCGGGTGCCGGCGGCTGGGGGCGCGTCGATTTCCTGCGCGACGGCGCTGGGGTGTCCTACCTGCTTGAGGCGAATACGACGCCCGGTATGACCAGCCACAGTCTGGTGCCCAAGGCGGCTGCTGCCGCCGGCCTGACGTTTGAGGACCTCGTCTGGGAGATTTTGGAAACCAGCTTCGATGAGGTGCCGCTATGAAGTCGCTGCTAAGAACCTCCGAAATGCTTGGCCTGGTATGTGTGCTGCTGGTGAGCCTGCTTGCGGCCCTCGGCGCACTGGGCGCGCGCAGCATGCTCGCGTCTCAGCATCTGCCCATCCGGTGGGTGGAGGCCTCGGGTCCGTTTGAGCGGGTTCCGGCCGAGCAGCTTCGCGCGACCGCAGCATCGCTGGTGGACGGCGGCTTTTTTGCGGTGGATCTCGACCAGGTCCGAACCTCGATCGAGGCCCTGCCCTGGATTCGCAGCGCGGGCGTCCGCAAGCGCTGGCCCGATACGATCAGCATCCGCGTGCTGGAACATGAGCCGCTGGCCCATTGGGGCGAACGGCAGCTCGTCAGCCTGGCGGGAGAGGTGTTCAGCGTCGATGGGGCGAGTCAGATCGGGGGCATGGTGCGGCTGACCGGCCCGGACGGAACAGCGCCGCAGGTGGTGCGCTTCCTGTCGGTGCTGCAGGAAAATCTCAGCGCCACCGGCCAGGACGTCATGAGCCTGAATCTCAGCGACCGCGGAGCGTGGACCGCTACCCTCACGAGCGGCCTGGATATCCAGTTTGGTTCCAGCGACATCGAAGCGCGTCTCAACCGGCTGGTGATCGCCCTGCGACGCCTGCCGGAGGCCGATCGGCGCCAGCTGCTCAGCCTCGATTTGCGGTATCCGAATGGCCTAGCAGCGCGCTGGGCGCAAGATTCTACGCTGACGCAGATCGGTGACTCGTCCGTGAGCCCGGCGGGGAATAATTGATGGGCGCGAAGTCCGACAAGTCTTTGGTGGTGGGCCTCGACATCGGCACGTCCAAGATTGTCGCCATCGTTGGCGAGGTGGCACCCGACGGCGAGGTGGAGGTTGTGGGTCTTGGCAGCCACGAGTCTCGCGGCCTGAAGCGGGGTGTGGTCGTGGATATCGAATCCACGGTTCAGTCGATTCAGCGGGCGGTAGAGGAAGCGGAGCTGATGGCAGGCTGTGAGATCCGCTCCGTCTTCGCCGGCATATCCGGCAGCCATATCGCGAGCCTCAACTCCCACGGCATTGTGGCGATCCGAGATCAGGAGGTGACCGAGGGTGACGTGGAGCGGGTCCTCGATGCGGCCCGGGCCGTGGCGGTGCCGGCGGACCAGCGGATTATCCACGTGCTGCCCCAGGACTACATCATCGACGGGCAGGAGGGGATTCGACACCCTGTCAGCATGTCGGGTGTTCGGCTTGAGGCACGCGTGCACGTGGTGACCGGCTCGGCCACCGCGGCCCAGAACATCAGCAAATGTGTGGCCCGCTGCGGCCTGCAGGTGGATGACCTGATTCTGCAGCAGCTCGCGTCCAGCTACGCCGTGCTCACCGATGATGAGCTCGACCTGGGTACGTGCCTGGTCGACATCGGCGCAGGCACTACCGACATGGCGATTTTCACCCAGGGCGCGATTCGCCACACCGCCGTGCTTCCGGTGGCCGGTGATCAGGTAACCAACGACATTGCGGTTGCCCTTCGCACGCCCACCCAGCATGCCGAAGACATCAAGATTCGTTACGCCTGTGCGCTGCGCCAGCTCGCCAGCGCGGAGGAGACGATCCAGGTTCCGAGCGTTGGCGATCGTCCGTCCCGCCGGCTGGCGCGTCAGACGTTGGCGGAGGTTGTGGAGCCTCGCTATGAGGAGCTCTTCAGCCTCGTCAATAACGAAATCAAGCGCAGCGGTTTTGCCGAGATGATTCCCGCCGGCGTGGTGCTGACCGGCGGGGCGTCAAAGATGGAAGGGGTCGCAGACCTGGCCGAAGAGGTGTTCCACATGCCGGTGCGCATCGGCGCGCCGCAGTACGTCACCGGCTTGTCCGATGTGGTCAGCAATCAGATTCATGCCACCGGCGTGGGGCTGCTGCTCTACGGAGCGCGCAGCGATCATGTGCCCACCGGCGGCTACGGCACGGGCTCCGGCGATTCACCGTGGGAGAAAGTTAAAAGCTGGTTCCGGGGGGAGTTTTGATGCGCTTTCCGGACCGGCGTCACAACGTTTTGTATAGCCAGCAGTAGTACTTGAGGAGAGAAGCCATGTTTGAACTGATGGAAAGTTATAACCAAAGCGCGATCATCAAGGTCGTCGGCGTGGGCGGTGGCGGCGGCAACGCCGTGCGACAGATGGTGGAAGCGGACATTGAAGGCGTGGACTTCATCGTCGGCAACACCGATTCCCAGGCGCTGAAAAGCTGCAACGTGCAGACCGCCCTGCAGCTGGGCGCCAACGTGACCAAAGGTCTGGGTGCCGGCGCCAATCCGGAGATCGGCCGGCAGTCAGCTCTGGAAGACCGAGAGCGCATCACCGAGGTGCTCGACGGCGCCGACATGGTGTTCATCACCGCCGGCATGGGGGGCGGCACCGGCACCGGCGCGGCTCCGGTGGTCGCGCAGCTCGCCAAGGAGATGGGTATTCTGACCGTTGCGGTGGTCACCAAACCATTCCCCTTTGAAGGTCGGCGCCGCATGAGCGTGGCCTGTCAGGGCATCGACGAGCTGGCACGCCACGTCGATTCGCTGATCACCATCCCCAACGAGAAGCTGCTTACCGTGCTCGGTGGTGATGTGTCCCTGCTCAACGCCTTCAAGGCGGCCAACGACGTGCTGTTGGGCGCGGTGCAGGGTATTGCTGAACTGATCACCCGCCCGGGTCTGATCAACGTCGACTTCGCCGACGTGCGGACGGTGATGTCCGAGATGGGAATGGCCATGATGGGCACCGGCTCGGCCAAAGGTGACGACCGCGCGATTGTTGCGGCCGAGGCAGCGATCGGCAGCCCGCTGCTCGAAGACGTCAATCTCTCAGGTGCCTGCGGCATCCTGGTCAACGTCACGGCGGGGCTGGACCTGACCATGAGTGAGTTTGAAGAGGTCGGCCGCACGGTTAGCGAATTTGCTTCCGACGACGCAACGGTGGTTGTCGGGACCGTGATCGACCCCAATCTGCAGGACGAGCTCCGGGTAACGGTTGTCGCCACGGGCCTGAGCCGCGATGCGGCAACGCAGGAACAGCCGGTTCAGCTCGTCCGCAACGCGACCACTGGCGGCGTTGAGTACACCGGGACGGAGGTTGAGACGCCGACGGCACCTCCGGTCGCCAGCGAACCTGCGCCGGCGGAGCCAGCGACGGGCGGCGAGAGCCAGCTCGATTACCTGGATATCCCGGCGTTTTTGCGGCGGCAGGCGGATTAGGGTTGGTTCGTATTTCTAACCACCCCAAGCCTTAAGTCGCGTGAGGCTGGCAGGACGTTGATTCAGGCGCCAGTCAGCCGCGCTGCTTCACGATTGTGCCCTGACCGTGGGCGGGTTTTGCTGGCTTCTCGCCCGCCCGCGGTCATTTTTTAGGCAAAGAAGTGACAAGTGTTGTGAATATACAACAAGTGTTGTTTTTAACCCAAAACAGTGGTTTCATAAGCGCGAGGCGTGTGTTAGTATCGCCGCCGTTCAATGAAACGCCTGTATGAACGCCTCAAATCCCTGGGGGGGCAATCCTAATAATGATAAGACAGCGCACGCTTAAGAACGTCATCAGAGCGACGGGTGTGGGAATCCACACTGGCCGCAAAGTTTACCTGACCCTGCGCCCGGCGCCGGTTGATTCCGGCATCGTGTTTCGTCGCGTCGACGTCAATCCCATCGTGGAAATCCCGGCACATCCAAAAAATGTCGGCGATACCAGCATGTCCACCTCGTTGGGCAATGGCGAACACCGGATCTCGACCGTTGAACACCTTCTGTCGGCCATGGCCGGCCTCGGGATCGACAATGCGTTTGTTGACCTGAGTGCGCCGGAAGTGCCGATTATGGACGGCAGCGCCGGCCCGTTTGTGTTTCTGATTCAGTCGGCCGGCATCGAGGAGCAAAGCGCTCCAAAGCGCTTTATCCGCATCAAGAAAAAGGTGGAAGTGCGATCCGAGGACAAGGTGGCCTGTTTCGAGCCCTACAGTGGCTTCAAGGTGCGCTTTTCCATCGATTTTGATCATCCGGTGTTCCGCAACCACTCACACCAGGCTGAGATCGACTTCTCGACCACCTCGTTCGTGAAAGAAGTGGCCCGCGCTCGCACCTTCGGTTTTATGCGTGATATCGAAATGCTGCGGGAGCGTAACCTGGTGCTCGGCGGCAGCATGGACAACGCCGTGGTGCTCGACGACTATCGAATTCTCAACGAAGACGGGCTCCGCTACGAAGACGAGTTCGTCAAACACAAGATTCTCGACGCCATCGGCGATCTCTACCTGCTCGGTCACAGCCTGATCGGCTCTTTCTACGGCCATAAGTCTGGCCACGCGCTCAACAACACGCTGCTGCGCACGTTGCTTGACCAGAAAGACGCCTGGGAAGAGGTCACGTTTGACGACGAGGGCACCGCGCCGATTTCCTACGCGCACCCTGCGCAGGCCTTTTGATTCTGGGGTCTTAATTCTGGGGTCAGAGTAAAGGGACAGAGTAAATCTCAGCAGAAAGCGGAAAGACCACTGCAAACTGTGGCGATTTACTCTGTCCCTTTACTCTGACCCCGTTTCACCCTTTACTCTGACCCCGTTTCACCGTCCGACGGCTGTCTGCGCGCGATCCGCTGCATAATCGCCGCCAGTTCGGGATCGTCCACGTGCTCCGAAGCCTGCTCAAGGTGTTCGGTAACCCTGCCGATAAGCTTCTTTTGCGAGCGCTGAGCACCGGCTTTCGAATGCGGCCAGCGGACCCGCACGACAAGCTTGCGGGCCGGCGTTTTGCAACGCTGACGGGCTGCATGTAGTATCTGCGGGCTTGCGTGCCGCACTTTTGCCGCCCAGAGCGGCGAGTCGGCATGGATAAACAGCGTGGAATCCCGGTAATTCGCCAAGTCGCAGTGCGGCCTGATGCTGGGCGGCAGATACGGCCACAGCGCGTTTTTTAACATGGCAATACCCCGAGCGTGCTCTTGCAGCGCGGCCAGCGGACTGCTGTCTGAGAACAGGCGTTTCAGCCTGGTCGGAGCGGCATCGCGCCGGCGGGGTCCATTAGAACGAAAAGCAGCCATATGAACATCATAGTCTTTCGTGGCGACGGCACAACGCCGAGCAGGTACCGGTTGGGAAAGCGGGAAGTCCGGCGCTTTGTGGCCATGGTCGCCGCTGGACTGACCCTGCTGGTGACCGCTGCAGTATACGGAGGGCGTCATTTCAGCGCGGCTGACCAGCAGGCGCTGGCCCAGCTGGAGCAGTGGCAAGAGGAGCTCGAGCAAGGCCGAGCCGAGCTTGAGGCCATGCGTCAGCGCCATGATGATCACATCGATGCACTCGCACTGAAGCTGGGCGAGCTGCAGGCCCGCAGCGTGCGAATGGAGTCACTCGGCGCGCGGCTGACCCAGGTTGGCAAGCTGACCGACGGCGAGTTTAACTTCCTGTCTGCGCCACCGGTAGGCGGTCCGGAGCAGGCGCCGCTGCTGGCTGACATCGGAGCGGTAGATCTGGCGCGGGAAATCCACCAATTTGAAGCGCGGTTCGACGCGCAGTCCCGGCAACTTGAGATCCTTGAGAGCCTGATTGCAGGTCGAGAGCTGGACGCGACGCTGATGCCGTCGGGTAAGCCGATTGCCGGCGGGTGGCAATCTTCCCGCTACGGCAAACGCGTAGACCCTTTCACCGGCGAGATAGCGATGCATGCCGGCGTTGATTTTGCCGGGCCGCTGAACGCTGAAATCCTGGCGGTGGCCGATGGTGTTGTCACCTGGTCCGGCACCCGACCGCAGTACGGGAACACGGTTGAGGTTGACCATGGCAACGGCTACGTGACGCGTTACGCGCACAACGCCGAAAACCGGGTCGAGATCGGTCAGCTGGTCAAAGCCGGGGACGTCCTGGGGATCATGGGCTCGACGGGCCGCGCCACCGGCTCTCACGTCCATTTTGAAGTCCTTCTCGACGGACGCCGGATCAACCCGGCCGAGGTCATCGCGGGCATCCGCTAATCGCTGACCCGGTCCGTGGCAAAATAGTCGTTCTGACGGTCCTTGCTGCGGAAACCCCAGCGAGGGCTTGATTGTAAGCACGCTGAACCTTATTTCCTGAGCTTCAGGAGAGGCCCTTCTACATGCTGAACAAACTCACCACTCAGATCTTTGGCAGCCGCAATGATCGGCTGATCAAAAAGCTCTCACGCTTGGTCAGCGCGATCAATGACGCGGAGCCGGCGCTGCAGGCGCTCGACGACGAGGCGCTGAAGGCCCGTACCGCCGAGTTCCGCCAGCGCTTAGCTGACGGTGAGACGCTCGACAAACTCCTGCCCGAGGCGTTTGCCACCGTTCGCGAAGCCGCTGTGCGAACCCTGGGCCTCCGACACTACGACGTCCAGATGATCGGCGGCATGGTGCTGAACGACGGCAAGATTGCCGAGATGCGCACCGGTGAAGGGAAGACGCTTGTGGCGACGCTGCCGGCGTACCTGAACGCCCTGACCGGCAACGGCGTGCATGTGGTGACGGTTAACGACTATCTGGCGCGCCGTGACGCCGACTGGATGCGACCCGTATTCGAGGCGCTGGACATGACCGTTGGCGTATCGGTTCCGGGCATGGCCCCGGCGGCCAAACGCGCGGCCTACGCCTGCGATATCACCTACGGCACAAACAACGAATTTGGCTTTGACTACCTGCGGGACAACATGGCGTTTTCGCGGGACGACCGTGTCCAGCGGGGGCAGCATTTTTCGATCGTAGACGAGGTGGATTCGATCCTGATCGACGAGGCGCGAACGCCGCTCATCATTTCCGGACCGACCGAGGATTCGCCACAGCTCTATGTTCAGGTTAATCGGCTGGTGCCGCAGCTGTCCCGGCAGGTCGAAGACGACGGTGAGGGCGACTACAGCGTCGACGAAAAGACCAAACAGATTTATCTCACCGAAAGCGGCATGGAGCACGTTGAGGCAATTTGCCTGAAAAACGGGCTGCTGTCAGAGGGTGACTCCCTCTACGACCCCCAGCATCTTGCGCTGGTCCATCACCTGAATGCGGCAATCCGCGCGCATGCCCTCTACCAGAAGGACGTTGACTACATCGTTCGCGAGGGAGAAGTGGTGATCGTCGACGAATTTACCGGCCGCACCCTGTCGGGCCGTCGCTGGTCGGACGGGCTGCACCAGGCGGTGGAGGCCAAAGAGGGGGTGCCGATTCAGCGCGACAACCAGACGCTGGCGTCGATCACGTTTCAGAATTATTTCCGGCTTTACGAAAAGCTTTCCGGCATGACCGGTACCGCTGATACCGAAGCCTACGAGTTTCAGCAGATCTACGGTCTTGAGGTGATTGTCGTCCCGACCCACAAACCGATGGTTCGCGATGACCGTGGCGATCTTGTGTTCCTGAATCCGGAGGGCAAGTTCCGCGCCATTATGGAAGACGTCGCTGATTGCCAGGAGCGGGGTCAGCCGGTGCTGGTGGGGACAACCTCCATCGAAACGTCCGAGTATCTGTCCACGCTGCTCAAACAGAACAATATTTCGCACGAAGTCCTGAACGCCAAGCAGCACGAGCGCGAGGCACAGATCGTGGCGCAGGCCGGTCGCCCAGGCGCCGTGACAATCGCTACCAATATGGCCGGACGGGGCACCGATATTGTGCTCGGCGGCAACCTCGGCGCGGAGCGGGAGGCGCTGGGTGAGGACGTCTCTGAGAGTCAGGTCGAGAATCTTGAGCAGGATTGGCAGCAGCGCCACGAGGAGGTCCTAAACGCCGGTGGCCTCCACATCATTGGCACCGAACGACACGAATCGCGGCGGATCGACAACCAGCTTCGCGGCCGCTCCGGGCGGCAGGGAGATCCGGGATCGAGCCGGTTTTACCTCTCTCTGCAGGATAACCTGATGCGGATCTTCGCCTCAGACCGGGTTACTGCGCTCATGCAGCGTTTCGGGATGACCGAAGATGAGGCGATTGAACACAAGTGGGTCACGCGGGCGATTGAAAACGCCCAGCGTAAGGTTGAGGCCCACAACTTTGATACGCGGAAGCACCTGCTCGACTTCGACGACGTGGCCAACGATCAGCGAAAGGTGATCTACGAGCAGCGCAATGATCTGATGGACGCTGAAGAGATCGAAGCGGCCATCGCTGACATCAAACACGACGTTTTCTCCGAGGAGTTCCATCAGTTTGTTCCCCCTGGAAGCGTCGACGAACAGTGGGACATCGCTGGGCTGGAAAAAGCGCTGGCTGGCGAATTTGGCGTCGAGCTGCCGATCGCCCAGTGGCTGGAGGAAGACGATTCGCTGGACGAGGCCGGGCTGAAGGACAAGGTTGAGGAAGGTATGAACGCCTACTTCGCCGAGAAAGAGCAGCAAACCGGCGAGCAGGTGATGCGGAATTTCGAGAAGGCGGTGATGCTCCACGTGCTGGACCAGCTTTGGAAAGACCATCTGGCGAACATGGACTATCTCCGCCAGGGTATCCATCTGCGCGGTTATGCGCAGAAGCAGCCTAAGCAGGAATACAAGCGAGAGTCATTTCAGCTTTTTGCTGAGCTCCTTGAGCGGATCAAGCGCGAGGTGGTCAAGATCCTCGCCCGCGTAAAAATTCAGGCGCCGGAAGACGTTGAGGCGATGGACGAGCAGCGCCGGAGCCAGGCGCCTCGGGAATACCAGCACGCCGAGGCCCAGGCGGCGACCGCCAGCGCTGCGCCAGCTGGCGCGCCCCCGGCGCAAGCGCCGCGCCAGGCGGCTCCCGCACCGGTGCAGCAGGTGGTTCGAGAAGGCCAGAAAGTGGGCCGAAACGACCCGTGCCCCTGCGGTTCTGGGAAAAAGTATAAGCAGTGCCACGGCCGGATCGGCTAAGCGAGGCTTAGGGCTCGACTTCAGTCCTGTTCACGGATCAACGCCTGGGCCTGGCTGACCCATTCATCCCGGGCGATCCGATCTTTAAAGCCACGGAGCTTGCGCGTGACGGTGACGATGTCGTCGTCCGTCATGCTGGCCAGCTGGCGAAATTGAAAAATCCCCATGCTGTTCAGCGTTGTCGCGAGCACCTGGCCAATGCCTTTGATCCGAGTGAGATCGTCGAGCTGACTCGGTGGGCGATCGTAGAACAGCGGCACGGCGCCAGGTGAGGGAGGGACTGACGTCGGCGTGGCTTCGACGGTAGCCGCCGGTGCAGCTGGCGTCGGCGCCGAGTAGGCTTTGCGTCGGGCCTCGGTTTCCAGCTGATTGACCTTCTGCTGAAACGTCGACAGGAGGTTGCGGCTGTCTTCTAGCTCCTGGCGGAGCTGCGCAAGCTGCCGATTTTTGCTGTCGACCGCCTGCCCCAGCTCTGCGGCAGGACTCGAATCCTGCGGCTCGACGGCGGCGGGTTCAACGGTTTTTTCCTGCGCCAGCTCGCTGTAGTCCTCCCGCAGCTGGGTGAGCGCCTGCTCGCGCGCCTTGAGTTGGCTTTCGAGCTGCGAGATTTTTGCCGACTGGTCGGCCTGTTCTGACGACTGCTGTCGGGTATCGCGGGCGGCGGCAATCAAGGCCGACTGTTGATCCGTCAGTTCCTGGGCCCGGCCTTTGAGACGATCGCGCTCCTCAGCGAGGGTCGCGTTTTCGGTTTCCAGCTGGGTTGCTCGCTGGAGCACCGTCTCGAGCTCCAGCTTCGCCGACTCAAGCTCGCTGCTCTGGACGGTGTTTTTAAGCAGCTCGGTTCGGACCCGGGAGAGCTTCCGAAGCTTGTCTTCGCGGTCGGCCAGCGCTGCGCGAAGCTGGTCCACCTCCTGCATCTTACTCTTGGCGTTCAGCAGGTCATCACGAAGGACCTGGATAGATTGCTCCCGCTGCTCCATGGAATCGCGGATGCGAACCATGTCTTTCTCAACGCTGCCAAACGACGCTTCCATCTCGCCGACCTTCGAGCGCAGTTCACGAACCTTAAGGGCCGCCGCGTCTCTAGCTTCGGTCGCTGCCTGCAGCTGAAGGCGCCAATCCTTTTCCGCTTTCCTCAGCCGGCCGCCGGCAAACACGGTTTTGACCAGCCACCCGCCGAGGAAACCCAGTACGGTCGACAGCAGTACCTTGATCAGCAGTTCCTGTTCCATCACGTCATTTTAGACCGATCAGGAACGTTTGTATGCCGGGGTGAGATAGCCCGGCGATACCTTTCCGGATCTTAGCGGGTCTCGCCGCAGTTGATGCCGCTGACCGCCGTAAGCTGCGTCGCTTCAAAGCGTTTGTCGCCGTCGACGCCGCTGAGCTCAAAAACTCCGGTCGTGCAGCCGCTGAGGGTCACGTCCAGCGTCCCCCAGTTCGTGAGTTCGGAGCCCGGCGCGGGCGTTTGGAAATCGCCTGAAGTACCTCCCAAGAGCATCGGCAGCGTGAGGGTCTGATCCTGCAAAAACGGTCCCGGCACCGTATCGGACACCAGCCACAGGCGGGCGCCGGTGGCGTCGTAGCCGAAGTAAAACACCGTGATGCTGTTGGCGATGCCTTTGGCGGCGGCCGGCGCCGATTCGATCACGTTAAAGCCGTCACCGGGTAGCGCCGCGTCGAACCAGAGTCCAGAGGCCGCCAGCGGCGTGTCGGAGGCGCCTTCCGTGAACGTGACCGCAAGCGTCGGGCGGTTTGCGGCGCTGGCGTTTTCGCGCGAACCCAGTCGTTTGGCGGAGCGTGTCGTCGAGCTTTGAGAGATTAGGATCAAGCCATTATTGGTTTCGCCATCAACCCAAGCCTGCACGCGCGCCACAAACGCTGGAGTCGAGGGAAACGTGACGCTGCCGCTTGTATTGACGTCGGCCTGGGTCAGCTCAGCGGGATCAAAATCTCCCCCTTGCGTGGTCCACTCGTCGTTTGGAGAGGTCGCCAGACGCCACGTGGCGCCGCCGTCAGCGGCCGGCGCACCCGCGCCGCCGGCGTTGGTGGGCGTAGAGGTTCCCTCGGTCCAGGCGCTGGTGGTTTCAAAAACAGCCACTGGAATCGACGGGCCGACTCCCCGCGTGACGGCCATATTCAGCTCGACTGCCGTGATGGTCGCGCCAGCCGGAATTTGGGCAAGATCTTGGAACGCGAGCAGCGCTCGGCGCTGCCCGTTCTGAGCCTGGGCGGCGGTAATTCCGATAAAGAGATTGTCGTCCCCGCCGCCCGAGTTGTCCGACTCGGAGAAGATGCTGTTGTCGATGGTTGGGGACAGGGTCACCGTGGTCTGGGCCGCAGCAAGCGGCGACAACAGCAGAAAAGACAGCAGGAGCTTTCGCATCGTTCGGTTCCACAGGGACTAACACCGTTGGATTTTAGCCCAGAGTCCCGCCGCGGTGTGTTAAACCGATCGTATTAGGCTCGCCTGATTGCGAATCGGTCGGAGGCTCAGCCTGCGCGTTGCTCGAGGTCGGTGACCAGCTGCTCTAGCTGGGTGATAGCGGACGGCACGCTGCCCGCAAATGCGTCAGCGTCCACCAGATCGACAATATCCGGCTCCATTTCGGTGATATGCCCGCTGACCAGAATAAAGCTGTGAGGTTTGCAGATCCGTAGCGACACCACCAGTCGGGCGAGATCAACCAGCGTTTCGGGGCGGCTGGCTGAGACTCCGATGATCGTATGGTCGCTCTGTTTCAGCGCCTGGATAAGCTGGTCGAGCGACCGGTGGGTCTCTAGCTGGATATCCCAACCCTTCTGTCGGAATAGGTCGGCCGCCATAGTGACGCCGAGCGTGTGGTCGTCGTCAGGCATGCTGACAAAGAGGGCGTGACGTCTTTGATCCGGAAGGATCGGTGCCAGGAAACGCCGCAGTCCGCGCATGATGGCGTAGATCCGGCCGGATGCCACGGTCACCTGCATAAACGTCACGCGGTCGTCCTCCCAGCGATCGCCCAACATTCGCGCAGCGCCGGCGAGATAACCCAGGTAAATCGACTCCACCGATACGCCGTCTCCACGAGCCTGCATGATGATGTCGGCGGCGACCGCGCCGTCGTCACCGGTGAGCGCATCACAAAACGCCTCTAGGGCATCCTTGTCGAGCTGCCCCCCCGGCAGTATGTCGTCGGAAACCTGGGTCGACAGGTGGCTCAGGACTTCCTGAGCGAGCACGCCGACGGCCTCGTCTGACAGTTTCTGCAGCTGCGTTTCGTAAACCGAGTGAGCCCTCATGAAGGCTTCATGGTCGAGATCTGGTGCATCTGTGGATGGGTCCAATGCTGATACCCCTTGACGTCTCGCGTTGCCGGGCGAATTTGCCTGCAACAGCGGCGAAGTGCCGGCTGCTGCCGATAGGTAAGCGAGCTGTCGAGCATTCATCATGGACAAATCTCGACTGTCAGTCAAGATTTACAGCGCCTGCGCCTCCTACTGGCTTCACAGGGACCTGAGTTTCGAAAATCGTTTCTTATGATAGGCAAAAAAACCCTAAAAAAGCAGAATCTTCAGCCAGTGGAGTTTCGATGGGCGAAAAATAGCGGTTTACCGAGTCTATGGCTGTCAGCCAGAGTGCCCGAAAATCATGAAAAAAGCCTGATTTTCGCCAATTATAGTGTCACTCATTCGTGACAGTGAGCGTTGACGAACTTGACAGATAGTCGCGCCAAGCTGCCGTCCCGGCAGCGCTTGTTCGATTATCGCGCACCCTGGCGGGGGGCGGATCGGCGGGCTTTGCGGCGTCGGGAGGGTCCCCCGCTTCGATCACCGCGGCGGGGCTTAGGTCTCTTCTCAGCTTCGTTGGATGAACCTTTCGATGGCCGGCTCTGCTTCGTTGGATCAATCTCGTAGCCGGGTCGAGTGACTCGGTCGATCCGGGATTTCAGGAGTTTTTCAATATCTCGGAGCTGGCGCTGCTCGTCGTCGCAGTAGAGCGAGATGGCCTCCCCGGCCTGGCCAGCTCGAGCGGTGCGGCCGATCCGATGGACATAATCCTCGGCGGCGGCGGGCAATTCGTAGTTGACGACGTGGGGGAGTTTTTCGATATCCAGCCCTCTGGCGGCGATGTCGGTGGCGACAAGAACCCGCACCTCACCAGACTTGAAGCCGGCGAGTGCTCTCGTGCGGGCACCCTGGCTCTTGTTCCCATGAATGGCGGCAGCGCTGATGCCGTCTTTTTCCAGCTGGCCGGCAAGCCGGTTTGCGCCGTGTTTGGTGCGAGTAAACACCAGCACCTGCTGCCAGTTTCCCTGGCCGATCAGTTCAGACAGGAGCTCGCGTTTGCGCCCCTTTTCTACCGGATAAAGGCGCTGTGTGACCCGTTCTGCCGTGCTGTTGCGAGCCGCAACCTGAACTTCCACCGGCTCCCGGAGGAAGTCCTTGGCCAGTTTGCGGATGTCTTTGGAAAACGTTGCGGAAAACATCAGCGTCTGACGCCGGTCGGGCGTAGCCCGGACAATCCGGCGGATGTCGTGGATAAAACCCATATCCAGCATCCGGTCCGCCTCGTCGAGCACGAGGATTTCGAGCGCCGACAGGTCAACGGTTTGCTGGCCGACGTGGTCGAGCAGGCGACCCGGGGTCGCCACGAGAATGTCGACTCCCTGGCGAAGCCTGGTGAGCTGCGGACGTATGCTTACCCCGCCGTAAATCTCTGCCGACCGGAATCGCAGAAACTGCCCATAGTCCTTCACCGATTGATGCACCTGGGCAGCCAGTTCCCGGGTTGGTGTCAGGACCAGCGCACGAACCGTCCCGCGCCGCTGAGTCTCCAGCAGCACCCGCTGCAGCAGCGGCAGGGTGAAACCTGCGGTTTTGCCGGTGCCAGTCTGGGCGCCGGCCAGCAGATCGTGCCCCGCAAGAACGGCCGGAATGGCTTCTGCCTGAACGGGCGTCGCTTCACGGTACCCTTGCTCGGACGCTGCACGCAGCAGTTCGGGCGCGAGCCCCAGTTGATCGAATTGCATAACGGTTTCCTGCGCGAGACCTAGACGAAAAGGCGTCCGGGCCAGGCCTCTTGGTTGGCCTAAGCGGATGGTGCCGGGCGCATAACGGCCATTTGGGCTATGTCACGCCGGCGATGAAAGGCGCGCACCATAACACACCCGCCGTTGAGATTGCCTGAAGCACTCGTCAGCGCCGGGTATTCCCCTTCGAGGATGCCTTTCCTGCGAACGTCTGGCGCTCCTCTTCAAAGCGATCGGATGGGACCAGGCGGCCGTCAGGCAGCCGCATCAGGTAGCGACCATCATAGGCCGTATCCAGCCGGTAGTTATGTTTGAGCCGCAGCGCGCCGTTGATTTTGAAGAAACTGTCCACGTTGTCAGCCTAACAGACGATCGAGCGCCGCTCGACGTGACCTGGGGCTTATACCTGATGCGAAGGTAGGGTCACTCACCCCAGGGGTCGACGGCAAAAATCTTCAGAAACTCCCCAGTGCGGGAGTCGACCAGCGCCGTCAGGAAGTTGATACCGACCTTGAGCGGTAAAATCACCGTGGAGCTGGCTTCGCGACCGCTGTCTTCGAGGAACGCGGCAATGGGCGCGCTGTCCTCCGGCCGGTTCTTAAGCAGCTGTACGGTGCTTAGCGAACGGGCGAGAACAACGTCCGTATGCTGCTCATAGTCCGAATAAGACTCCGGAAAGTAGTTTAGATCTGTTCCCGACAGAGCAGCCATCATCAGCTCTTGCTGCCGATCGACGTCGCGGGGTTTGATCGCAACGGCGAGCCTTGGGCCAGTCCAGGATTTGGTTCTAAATCGCTCTTCCGATCCCAAAGCCAGCAGCTCATCTTCCAGGTCATTGGCGCGAACGAGATGAAAGCGATCGCCGACATGGACAAGAAACACCGGCCTAGCCTCAATCACCACCCACATCCCGTAGACCAGGGCAGCGACCTGCAGGAGCGCAATCACCGTCAGATCAAATCTCAGGCTGGGCTTCCCGGTTTTAAAAACCAGGAGCGTCAGCAGGGGACCAATCACCACGTCCACCGACAGCAGGATGGCCAGCAGCTTGAATCCGCCGCTCGCCTGGAAGTACTCCCATGGATACATGACGCCGAGCATCACCGCCACGGCAGCCGCCGCAATCCCGGCGCTGATGAGTAGATGGATACCTGATGCCTTCCAGCGCGTCATGCCGGGTTCCTCTTTTCTTTGGCTTCTACTAGGTAGCTCTGGTGCAGCAGCTCCACCTGTGCGGGCAGCGCTTCCAGCGTGCCGTTGTTGTCGATCGTGTCATCCGCCAGCGCCAGCCGCTGGTCCCGGCTGGCCTGGGCGTCCAGGATTCCGGTGATTTGACTATCGGACAAACCGTCTCTGGCCTTGAGACGATCGATCTGGGTCTGGACCGATACGTCGACGACCAACACGCGATCAAAATGATAGTGCTGTGCTGATTCGGTCAACAGCGGGACGTCAACAACGCAATAGGGGCCGTCAGCATTGGTGATCTGCCGCGCCATTTCGGCTCGAACCAATGGATGCACAATCGCCTCGAGCCGGCGCCGAGCGCTTGGGTCGGAGAATACCCGCTCCCGCATCGCCGGTCGGTTCAGCTCACCGTCTTTGGTCAGCATGGTTTCACCGAACGCTTTGACGACGGCGTGCAGACCGGGCGTGCCGGCAGCCACAACCTCATGGGCAATCAGGTCAGAATCAACCAGCGTGGCACCGCGTTCCACAAACAGCTGCGCCACCGTGCTCTTACCCGACGCGATACCGCCGGTCAGCCCCACCTGGTAAATCATGACAGCCCGCTGAATTCGAGATAGGTCCCGATGATTCGTTCGCCCCAGATCATCGCCAGCCAGCCGGCGGCCGCAATGTATGGTCCAAAGGGAATCGGAATGTTGCGGTCCTTGCCGGCGAAGATAATCAGGCCGATTCCGACAACAGCGCCGACCAGCGAAGACAGCAGGATGACCAGCGGCAGAATCTGCCAGCCGAGCCACGCGCCGAAGACGGCGAGCAGCTTGAAGTCGCCATAGCCCATACCCTCTTTGCCCGTGACCAGCTTGAACAGATGGTAGACCAGCCAGAGCGACAGATAGCCAGCCGCGGCGCCGATGACCGCACTCGTGAGATCGGTAAAGACGCCAGCGGTATTCAGCAGCAGCCCGGCCCAGAGCGCCGGCAACGTAATGACATCCGGCAGCAGCTGTTCTCGGATGTCGATGACGCTGAGCGCTACCAGAGCCCAGGTCAGCGCCATCGCAAACCCGGCTGCCCAGGTGAAGCCGAAGCGCCACGCGACGATCACGCTGAGTAGCGCGGTCACCGCCTCGACCACGGGGTACTGCGCGGATATCGGCGCGCTGCAGTTGGAGCATTTGCCTCTGAGAAACAGATAGCTGACCAGCGGGATATTCTCGAGCGCGGTAATCTGGTGCCCGCAGTGAGGGCAGGCTGAGCGACCGAAAACCAGGTCCGGCGGCGCCTCGAGATCGAGCTCTGGCTGCTCCAGAAACTCATTGGCCTGAAGCTTCCAGTCGTGCTCGATACGCGCCGGCAGGCGCAGGATGACGACGTTGAGAAAGCTGCCGATCAGCAGCGAATACAAAAAGACCACGCCGAGCCAGATTGGCAGGCTGGAAGAGAGCAGTTCGATCATGGAAGGCGTCTACCGGGCCGCGGAGTGATGTCCCCGGGCCCGGCCCAAAGATTCTTTTAGACGACAGCCGCCAGCTTGAAGATCGGCAGATACATGCCAACAACCAGGCTGCCCACCAAACCGCCGATAATGACCATGATGATCGGCTCGAGCAGACTGCTGAGCGCATCCACCGCCTGGTTCACCTCGTTCTCGTAGAACTCGGCGACCTTCTTAAGCATCTGGTCGAGGGCGCCGGCCTCTTCGCCGATCGCTGTCATCTGGACCACCATGTGAGGAAACAGATCAACCTGGCGCATGGCGAGCTGAAGCTGGTGACCCACCGACACGTCCTCGCGAATCTGCTTCACCGCATTGCCGTATACCTGGTTACCGGTGGCACCAGAGACCGTTTCCAGCGCGTCGACCAGCGGCACGCCGGCGGCGAACGTCGTCGAGAGGGTGCGAGCGAACCGGGCGATGGCGGAGTTATGCATGATCTCGCCGATCACGGGAATCTTGAGAACCACCCGATCGAGAAAGTGGGCAAACGCTTTGGAACGCTTTTTGGCGAAGATGATCGAGGCGATCCCGCCGCCAAATACGATGCCCAGAATCCAGCCGTCCGACTGAAGCCATTCGGACAGGCTGATGATGGCAGCGGTAAATGCCGGCAGGTCTGCACCCGCGTCCTGGAAAATGACCTCAAACTGAGGCACCACATAAATCAGCAGAACCAGCGACACGATGATCGCCACGCCGACGACGGCGGCCGGGTAGAACAGCGCCTTCTTGATCTTCGATTTGATTTCCTCGATTCGCTCTTTATAGGTGGCGATTTCATCGAGCAGCGTATCGAGTACACCCGCCTGTTCACCCGCGGCAACCAGGTTGACGTACAGCTCGTCAAACTGGACCGGGTGTTTCGCCAGCGACTCACTGAGGGATGAGCCCGACTCAATGTTGTTTTTGATGTCGACCAGCATGTCTTTCATGCGTGGGTTGTTCTGGCCGCCGGCAACGATGTCAAACCCCTGAACCAGCGGCACGCCGGCCTGCATCATAGTGGCGAGCTGCCGCGAGAACACCGCAATGTCTTGCGGCTTGATCGACTTGCCTGAGGCGCCGAAAAGCGGCTTCGCTTTCTTGCGAACCTTGGTCGGGTTGATTCCCTGACGCCGCAGCTCAGCTTTGACGAGGTTGACGTTCTTAGCCGTCTGTTCGCCCTTGATCTTGGAGCCGCGTTTGTCGGTTCCTTCCCAGGTAAAAACCGGGAGCTCTATCGCCTTGGTCGCCATAGGTTCAGTCCTTCGTCACTCGGTTGATTTCCACGAGGCCGGTCACGCCTTCACGGACCTTGTTCATCGCAGACATGCGCAGATCGCCGATGCCGTCCTCTTTGGCCTGATCGCCGATCTGCAGTGCATTCCCGCCAGCTAATATGATTCGCTGGATCGATTCTGTGATGGGCATCACCTGATAGATACCCACCCGTCCTTTGTAGCCTTCATTGCAGCTGGTGCAGCCTTTTGGCTCGAAAACGGTCAGATCCTGCAGCTCGTCCTCGCTGAAGCCCTCGGCCAGTAAGGCCTCCTCCGGAACATCGGCCGGGATCTTACAATCATGAAGTCGCCGGGCCAGACGCTGAGCGATGACCAGCGTGACGGAAGAGGTGATGTTGAACGGCGCGATGCCCATGTTCATCAGTCGGGCGATGGTCTGCGGCGCGTCGTTGGTGTGCAGGGTGGAGAGCACCATGTGACCGGTTTGTGCGGCTTTGATCGCAATTTCCGCTGTTTCCAGGTCGCGGATCTCCCCGACCATGATCACGTCCGGATCCTGACGCAGGAAAGACCGGAGCGCGGCGGCAAACGTCATGCCTTGTTTGGTGTTCTGCTGAACCTGGTTGATTCCGGAAACCCGAATTTCAACCGGGTCTTCGGCCGTCGAGATGTTGCGGCCTTCGGTATTCAAAATGTTGAGCGCGGTATACAGCGAGACCGTTTTGCCGCTCCCGGTGGGCCCGGTGACCAGCACCATTCCATAGGGCTTGTGGATGGCGTCCAGGAACAGGGATTTCTGCTCCTCCTCGTAGCCCAGCTTGTCGATTCCCATCTTGGCGGCTGATGCGTCGAGGATCCGCAGCACAATCTTTTCCCCAAACAGCGTGGGGCAGGTGCTTACCCGGAAATCGATGGCGCGGGTTTTTGAGATATTCAGCTTGATCCGGCCGTCCTGCGGTATCCGCTTTTCAGCGATATCCAGGCTGGACATGACCTTCAGGCGTGCGGCCAGCCGCGGCGTCATCTTCACCGGCGGGGACGCCATTTGCTTGAGCACCCCGTCCATGCGGAAGCGTACGCGGTATTTCTTTTCGTAGGGTTCAAAGTGAATGTCGGACGCGCCTCGCTTGATCGCGTCGAGCAGTACCTTGTTGACGAACCGGACAACGGGCGTGTCGTCCGAGCCGCCGGCCTCAACGCCTCCCGCGTCTTCGTGCTGAAGATCGTCGGTGTCGGTGAAATCGACGTCGTCCAGGCCTTCTTCGTCACCCAGATCTTCCATGATCTCATCGGCGGCGGTAAGCGCGTTGTCGATCGCAACGCCCAGCTCGTCGTCGCGAACCAAGATCGCCTCCACGGCCAGGTTGGCGTGGAACTTGATTTCGTCGAGTGCTCGCAGATTGGTTGGATCGGATACACCGACGTACATGCGGTTCCCGCGTTTGTACAGCGGCAGTGCGCGGTGCCGGTTGATCAGATTTTCTGACACCAGCTTGACCGGCGCCTGGGACAAGTCCAGGGACAAGACGTCAAACAGGGGAATACCAAACTCTTCGGAGGCCAGACGACCGATGTCGCCGGAGTCGACAATGCCGTTTTCGACCAGGTAGGTGACGAGCGGCAGCTTCTGCTGAGTGGATTTTTCCTGCGCGCTGGCTGCGTCTGCGCCGGAGATCAACTCCTCGGCTACCAGCCGGCGAGCCAATCCGCTAAGCGAGATGGTTGAAGCCCCTGTGGCAGCCATAACATTGCCCTCAAATCAATATGTTCCGAACGGAAGCTAAGGTTACTACTTGACGCGTCAGAAAGTAAGGGTCGCCTTGTGGCGGATTGTTACTGAACGCCGTCTGGACGGGCGGTTGGGCAGGTCGCCTCGCCCCGTAGCGTTGTTAGCCCTGGCAGGAGCCAGGCTTGTAGCGGGGGGTGAGCGTTGTTCCGTCAGCCGGATCGCCGCAGACCCATCCACGAATCTCGAAGCCCTGGATGATCGGGCTCATGGTCAGCGCCTGTCCATCAGCGATGCCTGCGCCGAGGTTCTGCGTCAGCGCGGTGATGATCCCCGCTGGGCCGATGGTGGTCCCATTGGCCTGGACGTGGCGCGATCCGTTGTTGTCGCAGAGTCCGAACGCCTGAATATTGACGCCGGTGTTGATCTGGTTCCAACCATTGTTTTCGTTGTAGAAATCGATGGCGGATAGCTTGCAAGCGGCCATGGACCCCAGAACTTCACTTACCCTCGCCCGAACCTGAAAGTCTCGGTAGGCCGGAACGGCGATCGCTGCCAGGATCCCGACGATAGCGACGGCGATCATCAGTTCGATCAGTGTGAAGCCCTTTTGTCTCATGTCGTCTCCTGCAGCTGCGGCGGGTGATGTGGAACCGCCTCCCGAAGGAGGCGGTCCGTATTGCGTCGGTTCTGCCAGCTTAACCCTGACAAGAACCCGGGCGGTAGCGAGCTTCGATGGTTGAACCACCGCCGCCGCAGATCCACTCGTAGATATCAACGCCACCGGCGACCGGAATAGCGGCCTGACCCTGGTCGACCGGGGCCATTTCGATGGTGCCGTTCGCGGGCAGTGCGCCGGTGTTCTGCTCCTGGGAGGTGATGACGCCGTTAGCAGCGACCACCATCGACAGAACGTGACGTGAACGGTTACCAGCACCAGCGTCGTCCTGACAGATGTTCGGATCGATCGGCGCGCCGAGGCGGTTGGTGAAACCGTCGTTTGACTCGTAGAACTCAGCAACCGTGGTCTTACAAGCGCCCATAGCAGCCAGGATCTCAGAAACCTTAGAACGGATCTGGAAGTCGCGGTAGGCCGGAATAGCGATAGCGGCCAGAATGCCGATGATTGCCACAACAATCATCAGTTCGATCAGGGTGAAACCTTTTTGTTGCTTACGCATGACGTAAATTTCCTCTCAAAGTAAAAACACAATCAAGTTTAATGAGCTGGCCGAGGTGGCCCCCGTTTGAGCTTCCTTGCGCTTAAGGGTCACCCGACAGCGCGGCTCGACAAGACTCGGGAGGAATAAAGCAGGGACCGTGCCAAGTTATGTTACCAAGTGTTAACTAGCTGATATCACGGAAAAAAATGGATTTTGATGACCGAGCTTGTGACCGGTTTCACACTGTCTATCGGGACCTTCCTCCGGCGGATAAGTGAGATGAAGGTCACATGGTGACGCTCAGCGTCACATATGGTCACTCAAGGTTCAGTTTCTTCAGGCGGTAGCGCAGCGCGCGGAACGTAATGCCCAATTTCTTGGCGGCGGCGGTCTTGTTGAACCGGGTTTCCTCCAGCGCCTGCATAATCGCGTCGCGCTCGATGTTGCCGATGAACTCCTCCAGCGGCACGTCGCCTCGCTGGGCGATCTCATCCGACAGGCTGCCGCTGGGCACCGCTTCAGCAGGCTGAAGCTGCAGATCGGAACGCTGGATGACATCGTCCTCGCAGAGCGTGACGGCTCGTTCGAGCACGTTGCGCAGCTCCCGCACGTTGCCGGGGAACGCATAGTCCGTCAGCGCGCGCATCGCCGCCTCGCTGACCGTGACCGGCTCCATACCCCATTCGCCGGCAATCTGGGTCAGGAAGTGTTCCGCCAGAAGCTTGATGTCGTCCGGCCGCTCCTGCAGGTTGGGCATGCGCAGCTCGATGACGTTGATCCGATAGTAGAGGTCCTGCCGGAAGTCCCCGGACTCCACCAGTCCCATCAGATTCTTGTGAGTCGCCGAGAGAATCCGAACGTCCACCGGACGCTCCTGGGTCGCGCCGATCGGACGGACCGACTTTTCCTGGATGACCCGCAGCATTTTGACCTGCATTTGCAGGGGCAGGTCCGCGACTTCGTCGAGAAAAATGGTGCCGCCGGTGGCCGCCTCGAAAAGCCCCTGCTTGTCAGCGCTGGCGCCCGTAAAGGAGCCCTTTTTGTGCCCAAAGAACTCGCTTTCCATCAGCTCGCTGGGAATCGCGCCGCAGTTGACCGCGACAAAGGGGGCAGCGGCGCGCGGTCCGCGCTCGTGGATCATGCGTGCCGCAAGCTCTTTGCCGACACCGCTTTCCCCGCTGATATGGATCGGCGCCTGGCTCCGGGCAAGCTTCTCAATCTGCTTGCGCACCGCTCGAATCTGGCTGGAGCCGCCCAGCAGTTCGTTCTTCTGGCCACCCTCCTGTTCCTTGGGCAGCTTGCGAACCTTCAGCGCCGTGCTGACCAGGGTCCGCAGATCGCCAAGGTCGACCGGTTTGGAGACAAAATCGAAGGCGCCAGACTTGAGAGCTTCGACGGCCGCTTCCGTGTTTCCGTGGGCGGTGATCATCGCGACCGGCAGCCCCGGATGGTGCTTGCTGATGTGCCGCACAATCTCGATGCCGTTGCCGTCAGGCAGCCGCATATCCGTGAAACACAGATCGAAGCGGTGATCGCCCAGAAGGTCTCGCGCATCGCCGCAGCTCGCCGCGGTTTTGACGTCCACATCCATGCGGTTGAGGGTGATTTCCAGCAGCTCCCGAATATCGGGCTCGTCGTCGATGATCAGCGCCAGCGGGTTACTCATCTCGCCATTTTCCCTGTGAATATTGCCGTCCATGGGGACGATCTATGCAAGGATCAGGCCCAGTTACGGCAACTTCTGCCGTCAAGCGTCCATCTCCGCACCGGCCGGTCGCTGAAGTGAGATGCGAAACAGGCTGCCAAGGCCTTCCTCGCCCACGCGGTATTCCAAGATCGCCTGATTTGAGGCGCAGATCTGCTGACACAGGTACAGCCCCAGGCCCGTGCCGTCGCTGGCCGTGGTGAAAAACGGTTCAAAAATCTGCTCCCGCTGGGCCTCGGGGACGCCCGGTCCCTGGTCTGACACCTCGATCAACGGCGATTTCAGATCATCGGTGGCTCGCGCGGTCAGGGTCACCACCGCCGGCTGATCCGGTGCATGGCCATAGCGAAAGGCGTTCTGGCAGAGGTTCCACAGCACCTGCTGGAGCTGGCTTGGATCCACAAGCGCGGTCAAATCTGGATCTTCGACGGCGACCTCCACGGTGTGATCGCCCATCTCATGGTCGCGCCGCAGCTCAAAAGCGAACGTTTCCAGCCAATCCTTGAGGCGAAGCGACTCGGGCCTGGGTGGCTCCTGGCGCGCCAGCTGCAGCACGTTTTCGATAATGTCGTTCATGCGCCGACAGTGGCGCAGGATGATCTCGGTGAGCCGCTGATCGGCGGCCACCAGCTGATCCGACTCCGCCAGCAGCTGCCCCGAATGACTGATCGCGGCCAGGGGGTTGCGGATTTCGTGGGCGATGGTCGCCGATAGTCGTCCCAGGGAGGAAAGCGTCATCTCCTGAGCTCGGCGCGAGACGATCGAGCTGTCTTCAAGAAAAATCAGCGTCTCTGACTGCTGGGAGGCGCTGAGGCGGGCGAAGCGCGGCACCACTGCGGGGACCCCATTGGCGAGGGTCAATGACTCATTCCGGTGGCGCCCGGTTTTCTGCCAGTGGCGCAGGTTTTCCAGAACCTCGGGCGCCAGCTCAACCAGCTCGCCCACCCGGCTCGGGGGCATGCCCATCAGATACCAGGCGGCATCGTTCATCACGTGGCAGCTCTCCTCCGGATCCACAATCAGGATTCCGGTGCGCATCCGAGCCACGATCAGCTGGTTGAGCCGGGACAGCTGGGCCAGGTCGACCGACTGCTGAACCGCCAGCTGCTGAGATTCGCGGGAGCGCCGGGCCAGGTAATGCCCGAGCAGGGTGGTGACAAAATACGTGGCGCCCAGGCTGCCGGCCGGCGCCAGCGTGGAGAAGGTCTGCGTCCCGTCGATCACCTGCACCAGGGTTTGCCACAGCAGCACCAGGGCCGCGAGGCCTGCGACCGACAGTCCCATCTTGAGGGGAAAGACCACGCCCGCAACGGCCGTTGAGCCCACCAGCAGCGTGCCCATGCCGCTGTCGAGCCCGCCCAGCGCGGTCATCATGAGCATGGTGCCGACAATATCGAACGCGAAACCGACCGCCGAGCGAAACAGCAGCGCGCCGCGGCGGGTTCGACCGAGGTATAGCTGGACCGGGGCAAAGAAGGTAAATGCCCAGGTGATCACCTGACCCCACTGACGGGCCTCTCCGCTGACCGTGTCCGTCAAAATAGGCGTGAAGAGCAGGCCGGCAAACAGCACGGCCACAAAGCAGCGGTAGAGGTTCAGGTAGTCCATCGCCTGGGCGGAAACCAGGTCGTTGATGAACAGCTGATCGCTAAATCGAGGGCGGAGTTCGCTCAAGGTCTGGGGCGCTAAAAATCGATTGCCCGCTGACTATAACCCGGTTTGTACATGCTTGCGGTGTTGGGCGACAATACGACGCCGGCTTCGGGAGACCTGACTGATCAAGCGGTCCACCCGGTCGGCCTCCGCATCCAGTCGTGAAACCTTAAGGATCAGACGATTAATGAATTTTCATGAGTATCAGGCGAAAGACCTGTTCGCTGCGTACGGCCTGCCGGTGCCGCGCGGCGTGGTGGCAAAGACCGCAGATGAGGCGGTAGCCGGCGCCGAGGAGCTCGGCGGCGAGGTTTGGGTCGTCAAGGCCCAGGTGCATGCCGGAGGGCGCGGGAAGGCCGGCGGGGTCAAGCTGGCCAAATCGATTGACGAAGTGCGGGAAATTGCCGGCAACATGCTCGGCATGACCATCGAAACCTATCAGACCGGCGGTCTGGCCATGCCGGTCAACGAAGTGCTGATCGCTGAGGGGATCGATATCGACCAGGAGCTCTATCTGAGTGTGCTGGTCGATCGCGCCAACAAGTGCATCACCTTTATCGGTTCTGCCGCGGGCGGGGTCGACATCGAGCAGGTGGCCGCCGAGACGCCCGACAAAATCTTCAGCGTTGAGGTCGACAATACCGAGGGCCTGCAGCCCTACCAGTGCCGCAAAATGGGTTTTGCGCTGGGCCTCAACAGCAAGCAGGTCCGCCAGCTGACCGCCATCATGCAGGGGCTGGATCGACTGTTTCGCGAAAAGGACCTGTCGCTCGTGGAGATCAACCCGCTGGTGGTGATGGCCGACGGGAACCTGCTCGCGCTGGACGCGAAAGTCAACGCCGACTCCAACGGCCTGTTCCGCCACCCGGATCTCGTCGCGATGCGCGACGTCACGCAGGAAGATCCGACGGAGGCCCGGGCGGCCGAGCATGATCTCAGCTACGTCACGCTCGACGGCAACATCGGCTGCATGGTCAACGGTGCCGGGCTCGCCATGGCGACGATGGACGTGATCAAGCTGAACGGCGGTGAGCCCGCCAACTTTCTCGATGTCGGAGGCGGCGCCACGGCAGAGCGGGTGGCTGAGGCCTTTAAGCTGATCACCGCCAGCGACGGCGTCAAGGCAATCCTGGTCAATATTTTCGGCGGCATCGTGCGCTGCGATCTGATCGCGCAGGGCGTGATCACGGCCTACCAGGAGGTGGGCGTCCAGGTGCCGGTGGTGGTGCGACTGGAAGGCACCAACGCGGAACAGGGTCAAAAAATGCTGGACGAGTGTGATCTGGAAATCACCTCGGCAGCTAACTTGAACGACGGCGCGCTGAAGGCCGTCGCGGCTGCCGGCTAAGGAATTCTTCATGAGCGTACTAGTCAACAAAGACACCAAAGTGCTGTGCCAGGGACTGACCGGCAGCCAGGGCACCTTTCACTCCGAGCAGGCTCTGGCCTACGGAACCCAGCTTGTTGCCGGCGTCACGCCGGGCAAGGGCGGCACCACACACCTGGACCTGCCGGTCTTCGATACCGTAGAGCAGGCCGTGGCCGAGACCGGCGCTGACGCGACCGTGATTTACGTCCCGCCGCCGTTTGCCGCTGACGCCATTCTGGAAGCCGCTGACGCCGGCGTTCGAGTGATCGTTTGCATCACTGAAGGTGTGCCCGTGCTCGATATGATGCGCGTCAAAGCGGTGATCGAACAAATGGAGGACACCTGGCTGATCGGGCCGAACTGCCCGGGCATCATCACGCCGGGGGAGTGCAAGATCGGCATCATGCCCGGTCAGATCCACTCGCCGGGTAAGGTGGGTGTGGTCTCGCGCTCGGGTACGTTGACCTACGAAGCGGTACATCAAACCACGCTGGCCGGCCTGGGGCAGAGCACCTGCATCGGCATCGGCGGTGACCCGATCAACGGGATGAGCTTTATCGACTGCCTGAAGCAGTTTCAGGACGATGACCAGACTGAAGGGATCATCATGGTGGGCGAAATCGGCGGCACGGCGGAAGAGGACGCTGCTGAGTTCATCAGCGAATACGTCACCAAGCCGGTGGTCTCCTACATCGCCGGGGTCACCGCGCCGCCCGGCAAGCGTATGGGCCATGCGGGTGCCATCATCGCCGGGGGCAAAGGGACAGCGGAAGCGAAGTTTGAGGCGCTGGAAAAAGCAGGCGTGACGACCGTCCGGTCACCGGCTGACCTCGGTACCGCGCTCGCTGAGAAGATGGCGGGGTAAGTGCTGGCCCAAGCTTCCGAAAGGGCCTGACCCCGCGGTGCCGTCACCCGGTGAGCTGATCATCGCCGCTGTCCAGCGGGACTTCCCCGTGGGCGACGTGGCCGGCAACGCCGAGCGGGTCCGCCAGGCCTTGGCCGAGGTGGACGAGTCGGTTCACCTCGTGCTGTTTCCGGAGCTCACCCTGACCGGCTATCCGCCGGAAGATCTTCTGTACCGCCACGGTTTCCTCGAGACGTCGCAGCAGCATCTCGACCAACTGATCAGCGAAATTCAGGGGCCGGACGTACTGCTTGGCCATCCGCTGCTGGAAAACGGGTCGCTGTTTAATGCGGTGAGCTGGATCCGCAACGGCGAGCTGCTGGGCCAGTATCGCAAGCAGGCGTTGCCGAACTACGCAGTCTTCGACGAGAAGCGTTACTTTCAGCCGGGCACGGGCGCGCTGACGGTCGAGCTGCAGGGTCACCAGGTGGGCGTGCTGATCTGCGAGGACATCTGGGAGAGTGAGCCGGCCGCTAACGCCGCCGCGGATGGCTGTGACCTTATTGTGGTGCCGAACGCTTCGCCCTACCACGTCTACAAACGCAACGAACGCGAGCGTGCGCTCCGGCTGCGGGCCCGGGAAACGGGCAAGCCGATCCTTTATGCCAATCTGGTCGGTGGCCAGGATGAGCTGGTGTTTGATGGCCGGTCTTTTGCCGTCACGCCAGACGGGGCGCTGACCGGTCCGACCGAACCCTACCATGACGGAATTTTTCGCTTTGGCTTTGACGGAAGCCGCTTTGCGGCGCACGGCTGGGAGCCCGATGGACCGGAGCTGCCGCTTAAGGGTGTTTACGAAACCCTCGTTCGCGGCACCCGCGACTATGTCCACAAGAGTGGCTTTCAGCAGGTATTGCTCGGTCTCTCGGGCGGCATCGACAGTGCGCTGACGCTGGCCATTGCCGTCGACGCGTTTGGCGCTGAGAACGTCCACGCGGTCATGATGCCGTCCCGCCACACATCCCAGCTGAGTGTCGACCTGGCCAGACAGCAGTGTGAGTGGATGAACGTCCGACACACCGTGCTGTCGATCGAGGGTCCGTTCGAAGCGTTTCTGGAGACGTTGGCGCCCGTCTTCGGCGATGCGGAGCCCGATATTACGGAGGAGAACCTCCAGGCCCGCTGCCGCGGCAACCTGCTGATGGCGCTGTCCAATAAGCATGGCGCGATGCTGCTGACCACCGGCAACAAGAGTGAGGTGGCGGTCGGATACTGCACTATCTACGGTGACATGTGCGGCGGCTATGCGCCGATCAAAGACTGCGTCAAAACGCTGTGCTACGAGCTCAGCGTCTACCGTAACGAGATCTCCATGGCGATTCCCCAGGAGGTCATCGACCGGCCGCCCTCAGCGGAACTGGCGCCGGACCAGAAAGACGAAGATTCGCTCCCGCCTTACCCGGTGCTCGATGAGATTCTCGCTCGTTACGTGGAGCGCGATGAGTCTGTGGAGGACATCATGGCGGCGGGCTTTGATGAAGCGACGGTGCGTAAGGTCGCGCGGCTGGTGTTGATCAACGAGTACAAGCGTCGGCAAAGTGCACCCGGTGTTCGCGTCACGCCCCGCGCCTTCGGGCGTGATCGGCGCTACCCGATCAGTAATCGCTGGCGCGACGCTTAGTGGGTCAAGCGGCGCTGCTGGCGATCGACCAGGGCACTACCTCCAGCCGGGCGCTGGTCTTCAGCCCGGCCGGCGAGCTGATCGCCAGCGCTCAAAACGAATTTCCGCAGCACTACCCGGCCAATGGTTGGGTCGAGCATGATCCCGAGGATATCTGGCAGTCGGTATTGAGGGTCACCCGCTCCGCCATGCTGGACGCCCGTGCCAAGGGCTGGGAGGTCCAGAGCGCCGGGATTAC
Organism: Pseudomonadota bacterium; assembly: GCA_038747195.1. GTDB lineage: Bacteria > Pseudomonadota > Gammaproteobacteria > Xanthomonadales > SZUA-38 > JANQOZ01. The sequence continues at coordinate 12,811 of JBCDKA010000014.1, read as the reverse complement.
CAACCAGCGGGAGACAGTCATTGTCTGGGAGCGCAGCAGCGGCGCGGCCATCTACCCCGCTATCGTCTGGCAGGATCGCCGCACGGCGGCGGCGTGCGAGGCGCTCCGCGCTGAGGGGCTCGAGCCGGAGCTGACCGAAAAAACCGGGCTGCTGCTCGACCCCTATTTTTCCGCCAGCAAGATCGCCTGGATTCTCGATCACGTCCCGGGCGCCCGGCAGCGTGCGGCCAAGGGTGAGCTGGCCGCCGGCACGGTGGACAGCTTCCTGATCTGGCGCATGAATCAGGGCGGCCGCCATCAGACCGACGCGACCAACGCGAGCCGCACCAGCCTGTACGACATTCGTCGCGGGGAGTATTGCGACCGTCTGCTGGCGGCGTTTAACGTGCCTCGCGAGCTGCTGCCGTCGGTCCACAACTGCGCCGACGACTACGGCCAGCTGCACCAAGACCTGTTTGGCAAAGCCATTCCTCTGGGGGGCATTGCCGGCGACCAGCAGGCCGCGACAATCGGGCAAGGCTGCACCTCGCCCGGTACCATCAAAAGCACTTACGGCACCGGTTGTTTTGTTCTCCTGAATACCGGGTCGCAGCAGATCCATTCCAGCCAGCGGCTGCTCTCGACGGTTGCTTACCAGCTTGCCGGGCAGCCGGTTTATGGCCTGGAAGGATCCATTTTTGTGGCCGGCGCAGCGGTGCAATGGTTACGCGACCAGCTCGGCGTGATCAGTCAGGCCGACCAGACCGAGGCGCTCGCCGCCGAGCTGAACGGTAACGACGGCGTTTACCTTGTGCCGGCTTTTACCGGCCTTGGCGCCCCCCATTGGGATCCGGAAGCGCGGGGCAGTCTGCTTGGCATGACGCGGAATACCGGTCGCGCTCATTTAGCGCGGGCCGCGCTGGAGTCGGTGGCCTATCAGACGGCCGATTTGCTGGACGCCATGGGTCGAGATGGACAGGAGGGTGATTTGCTCCGCGTCGACGGCGGTATGGTCAGGAACAGCTGGCTATGCCAATTCTTGGCTGACGTGCTCGATCGTCCGGTGGAGCGACCGGAGCTGCTCGAGAGTACGGCCCTGGGCGCCGCCTGGCTGGCGGGACTTGCGGGCGGGGTTTACTCGGACCTGAGCGCGCTAAATCAGCTGGAGCGTCCGCGGCGGCGGTTTGAGCCTCGGATGACGGACAGCCTGCGTGGTGAACTGCTCGAAGGTTGGCGCGTGGCGCTTCGTCGCACCCGGTCCCAGGAGGGGCCGTAGACCGCCGGCTGACGACACCGGGTGGTGTCGCCCGCCGGGGTCCTCGATTGCTACAGGCGTAGCGCTCCGTCGATCTCGAAGCAGCGGCCGCTGACGTAGTCGTTTTCCAGGATGAACTGCACGGTGCTGGCGATTTCGTCGGGATCGCCGACCCGGCGTGCCGGAATCATGTTGGTCAGCTTTTCTCGCGCCTCGGGTTTCATGGCCATGACCATGTCGGTGCCGATGAAACCCGGTGCAACTGACGCGGCGCGGATCCCGTAGCGAGCAAACTCTTTGGCCCAGACCACGGCCATCGCCTGCACGCCGGCCTTGGTGGCCGAGTAGTTCACCTGCCCCATGTTGCCGGCGCGGGAAATCGATGAGATGTTGATGATGCAGCCTTTACTGCCGCCTTCGATCATCTTGGCGGCGGCTTCCCGGCCACACAGAAAAACGCCCGTCAGGTTGACGTCGATCACGAGCTGCCACTGCTCAATCGACATCTTTGCGACCTGCTGACCGTCTTTGTACTTGAGCGTCAGCGCATCGCGGGTGATGCCCGCGTTGTTGACCAGGCCGTCAACCGAGCCAAACTCGGTGTGGATACGATCGAACAGATCCACAACCGCGTCTTCCTGGGTCACGTTCACCTCGTAGGTTTCCACCTTGTCCGATCCGGCTGCCAGGCAGGCTTCCTGGGTCTTGGCCAGGCTTTCTGGATCCAGATCCACCAGCGCCAGCCGGGCACCGGCGGCCGCCAGCCGGGTGGCCATGGCGGCGCCCAGGCCGCGGCCACCACCGGTGATCACGATGGTTTTTTCTCGTAGTTCCATATCGCTTCCTTGTGGTTTGCGAGGGCCGCTGAAGGAGTCCAGCCGCCTAGAAATTGGTTAACTCTTGACGCTGACAAATGATCCCGGCGTGTCTTCTAGCGCCGGCAGTTTCCCGTCGCCCGGCTGGCGGGCATCAACCTTGGGGCCGGACAGCTCCGACAGCCAGCGATCCCAGTCGGGCCACCAGGATCCGGGGTGTGAGGTGGCGCCATCCACCCAATCGCCGAGATCCGCAGGCTGCGCTTCGTTCATCCAGTAGTTGTATTTGTTGGCGGACGGCGGATTGACAACGCCGGCGATGTGGCCGGAGCCCGCGAGCATAAAGCGCACCGGACCCTGATAGAGGCCTTTGGCCTTAAAGACCGAGTTGTATGGCGCGATGTGGTCCTCTTTGGCTGCCTGCAGATAGATCGGGATATTGACCTTGGTCAGGTCGATCGGCACGCCGTCCAGGCTGATGCCCCCCGGCTGCACCAGGCTGTTCTTCAGATACATCTCGCGGAGGTAAAACATGTGCAGCGCGCGGGGCATGCGCGTCGCGTCGGCGTTCCAGTACAGCAGATCAAAGGCCATCGGATCTTTGCCGAGCAGGTAGTTGTTGACGTAGTACGACCAGATCAGATCGTTGGACCGCAGCAGGTTGAAGGCGTTGGACATGGCCTCACCGTCGAGATAGCCGTGCTCCGACATACGTTGATCCAGCGATTCGAGCTGCTTTTCGTCGATGAATACCTTGAGGTCACCCGCTTCGGAAAAGTCGACCTGGGCAGCGAAGAAGGTTGCAGCCTTGATGCGCTCGTCGCCTTTTTCGGCTAGGTAAGCCAGGGCCGCGGCTGTCAGCGTGCCGCCGATACAGTAGCCGATGACCGACATCTCGCTGGATCCGCTTGCCGCTTCGACCGCGTCCATGCTCGCGAGGATGCCCTCGCGGAGGTAGTCGTCCATGGTCTTTTCCGCCAGCCGGCTGTCCGGGTTGACCCAGGACACGACAAACACCGTGTAGCCCTGTCCCACCGCGTAGCGAATAAAGGAGTTTTCCGGCTGCAGATCCAGGATGTAGTACTTGTTGATCCAGGGTGGGAAGATCAGCAGCGGCCGTTCGTAAACCTGCTCGGTTGACGGCTCAAACTGCAGCAGCTGAACGATATCGTTCTGAAACACCACCTTACCCGGCGCAGTCGCGATGTTCTCACCGACCTGAAACGCGTCCTGGTCGGTCATCGTGATCTTGAGCTGACCGTCGCCGGCCTCGAGATCACGCTTCAGGTTTTGCATCCCGCGAATTAGGTTCTGGCCACCGCTGGCTACGGTTTCTTTAATGACCTGTGGGTTGGTCATCAAAAAGTTGCTCGGCGACATGGCGTCAGCCATCTGCTGGGTATGAAACTGAATCTTGCGAGCGTCATCATCGCTGAGCCCGTCGATGTCCGACATCGTTTTGGTCAGCCACTGGCTGGTGATCAGGTAGGACTGGCGAATCACGTCGAAGACCCCGTGTTCGTCCCAGTCGGCGCTCTTGAAGCGGCGGTCACCCTTGGCCGGCTCGGCCACCGGCGTGGATTCCTGACCCATCATCTTGCGGGTTGTCTCCTGCCAGAGATTCATGTGCGACTGCCACAGCTCCATGTTGGCGGCCATGAGCTTCTGCGGATTCATGGCCATCTGCCGCATCCCCTCGCCGAAGGAGGACAGGGCGTTGAACGGATCCATCATGGCGCTCAGCGTTTCCTGAGGAGAGGCGAGCAGCTCGGCAAACGTCTGCTGGTTCTTTTCCATGATCTTCATGAACTCAGCGCTCATTTCTTCGAGGCTCGCGGTGCTTTCTTGCTCTGCCATGATGATTTTCCGTTGTTTACGAGTTGGGTTTGTCGGAAGCTGGGTCGTCTCGATCAGGCGCATCGGGGTCGGGCTTGTCCGAGCTGGACGGGTTCCGGGCCGCGCCGAGAATCGTTTGCTGCATGTCCTGCCAGGCTTTCATCTGGCTGCTGGCCATTTCCTGCAGCGTGGCCAGCGGCGTTGCGGCCATGGCTGCGCGCATCTGATCCTGCAACTTGGACTGCTGCGACATGAAGCTGTCGAAGCTTTTCAGCAGGAACTCGCCGAGGAGATCCTGCATCGGATTGCCGTATAGACGGATAAGGCGGGTAAGCAGCTCAGCGTCGAGAATGGGCCGACCGGCCTGTTCCTGATCGGCAATAATCTGCAGCAGCAGACCGCGGGTCAGGTCTTCGCCGCTGGCATCGTCGACAATCTTGACGTTCTTGCCGGCAACGATCAGGTCTCGAATGCCGTCAAGCGTGACGTGGCGGCTGGCCTGGGTGTCGTAGAGACGCCGGTTGGCGTATTTCTTTACCAGATAGGGTGTGGGCATTGTCGCCGCTTATTGTAACCCAGCTGTCTCGAGGGCCTCGAAACCGCTGGCCCTTTCTTGAGGAGAAGGCGCCGGTGCCTACCGGCGCCCTCGAAGCGCAAAAGTGCCTGATTCAGGCAGCTTTCTTGCTGCTCTTGTGCGTTGCCGGCTTGGTGGCTTGCGCGCTGACGATGCCGGAAGCCTTTTCCTGAAACGCTTTGCCCAGCTCGACGTATTCGTTGGCGCGCGTGGTCAGCAGCTCCGAAAATGCTTTGCTGCTGGCAACTTGGCGCTCGAAGAGCTCCTTCGGCTCGGTAACGTCAACCGGAAGCTTGGCCTGAGAGACGGCAAACTCCAGCACGTCGCCAGCGAGGGCGTAGTTTTTGCGGGCCAGGGTTTCAAAGGTTTCAACGGCGATGCCGGTGAACTGGCGCACGGGCTCCATACCCTGCTTCTGCAGGTCGGAGAAAGCTTCGAGGTTTTCTGAAAATACGCTCATGGTTTAGATCCTTCGGCTAAGGGTGGCGATGTCATTTTGCACTGCAAAAGATACACGATTTTTTGTGCAGTGCAACATGAATTCAGAAATATTAATTAAAACAAATATTTATGATAATAAAATATGGAGCGATGCAATAAGGATAAGCAGCTTTCAGGCAAAACTAGGCGCTGCATTAAGCCGCCGATAGCAAATAAAGCCGCTGCTGGCAGCGCAATGTCAGTCGCTTGACAGACGCGAAGGGCCTCAAAACGGAAAATGGCTGCATGGTGAAAAAACGCAGTTGGAGGCAGCCATGAACTTACAAGCTGAAAAGAAAACACATTGGGTCCATTCAATCGGAATGGCGGTGGGGCTGGCGGCGCTGCTGGCAACCCAGATCGTCACGGCGTGGGCGATCAGCAGCTGGCTGATCCACTGACACGATTCCGGGAGGATTCAACGATGAACGGATTGACAGAAGGAAGGCCAGCAAAAGGTTGTGGAGAAGGTGCCCAGGGGGCACTGGAACCCGCCAAGAAAGAAAACTGTGTGCTGAAGGGACGTAAAGTCTGTCTATCGACCACAGGCGAGTGGCCCGCGGCGCTGCTCTTTGAGCTCAGTCAAACGGCCACAGACGCGCCAGCCAGCCTTCGCTCTCATAGCGACCGGTGAGATAGGGGTGCTCCGGGTAGTTGATCTTCAACACCCGGTAAGCATCTTCTGACAGCTGCGCGAGCTCAAGCTTGTCGTAGGCCTGGCTCATCAGCGCCAGCGCATCACCCGCCTGCGGGGCTTCCTGGAAGTTTTCGACGACATATTTGGCCCGATTGGCGCACGCAACGTACGCCCGGCGGCGATAGTAGTACTCGGCGACGGCGATCTCGTAGCCAGCCATCTCGTTACGCAGAAAGAGCATCCGTTCTCGCGCATCCTCAACATACTGGCTGTTGGGATAACGCTGCACCAGCTCGCCGAACGCGGCGAAAGACGCCCGGGCAAATTCCAGGTCGCGGGTGCTGGAATCGACGTTGAGGAGTCGGCCCAGCAGACCCCGGTTGCGCGAAAAGCTCACGAGACCTTTCAGGTAGTGGGCGTAGTCAGCGTGTTCATGAGTCGGATAGGTCCGAAGGAAACGATCGAGCGTGGTGACCGACAGGTCGGGCTCGAAGTTTTTGTAATAGGCGTAAGCGAGCTCCAGCTGCGCCTGCTCCGCGTACCGGCCGAAGGGAAACCGCGACTGCAGCTGCCGGTACTGAAAAATGGCCCGGTCATAGGAGCCGTTGTCGAGCGACTGCTTGGACCGCTCATACAGTTCGCTCGCGGTGATGGTGTTATCCTCGCGCTCCTCACCGTCGGAACCGCAGGCGCTCAGCAGCGCCGCCAGCAGCAGGACCAGGCAGAGCTGAGCGAGTTGACCCAGAGGGATCTTTGGTGAGCGACCTGTTGAAGGGTGGAGCGAACGCTTTTCCGACATCGAATCACGGGATGACCTGAGGCACAGCCGGTCATAATAACCAAAAACTTGCCCCTTTATGGCAAAAAAACGCGGAACTTCGCCCGGTGATTCGCCAGTTTGCGGTCCGCCGGGATAAGAAAAGCGGGAGGACTCTCTGAATTTGTCTTCGGATTCCCGAATCAGCGAGATGCTCACGGCTCAGGAAAATCCGGCCGGCCAGCGTCTCGATCAGCTGCTTGCCAAAGCGTTGCCGGACTTTTCCCGTTCAAAGCTCGCCCAATGGGTTAAACAGGGCCATGTGCGGGTCGACGACACCCGCGCAAAACCCAGCCAGCGGCTCTATGGCGGCGAGGTCGTCATTATCGACGCGCCGCTGGAAAATCAGATCGATGACCGGCCGCAGTCACTCGAACTCGACTTGGTGCACGCCGATCCGCACTTTTTTGTTGTGAACAAACCCCCCGGCCTGGTGGTTCACCCGGCTGCCGGGCACGCTGACGGGACCCTACTGAACGCGCTGCTGCATCGGGACGACGCGCTGAAAAAACTCCCCAGGGCAGGCATAGTCCACCGTCTCGACAAAGACACCAGCGGCCTGCTGGTCGTCGCGAGGACGCCCGCCGCCCACAGCTCGCTGGTGCGCCAGCTGGAGGAGAGAACGGTCAGCCGGCGGTACTGGACGTTGGTATACGGCCGGCTGGTCAGCGGAGGCACGGTGGACCTGCCGCTTGGGCGCCATCCCGTCGACCGCAAAAAGATGGCGGTACGGGAGGACGGCAAGCCCGCCGTGACGCACTACCGGGTGCTCCACCGCTACAAGAACTTCAGCGAGCTGAGCGTTCAGCTGGAGACCGGCAGAACCCATCAGATCCGCGTCCATCTGTCCCACCAACGTTTTCCGATCGTCGGTGACCGCCAATACGGCGGGCGAATGCGCTCTCCAGCGGGGGCGGGTGACGCGCTCCTGGACGCGTTGAGCGGTCTGCGCCGGCAGGCGCTGCACGCGGTCCGGCTGGCGTTTGATCATCCCGGCTCTGGCGAACGCGTCAGTTTCGAGGTCCCGCTCCCCGCAGACCTGACGATGCTGGCAAAGGCGGTGGCCGGCGATCCAGCGCAGCAGGCTGATGCTTGACGCGGCTTCGCTCATTACCCCGGACTGGCCGGCACCGCCATGGGTGTATGCTTTCAGCACCACCCGCCGAGGCGGCCGCAGCCTTCCGCCGCATGACAGCCTAAATCTCAGCAACGCCGGCAGCGACGACCCGGCGGCGGTTCGAGAAAACCGGCGCCGCTTGAGGGTGTCGGTGCCCGGAGAACCGATCTGGCTCAAGCAGGTGCACGGTCATCGCGTCATTGAGCTTGCCGTCGACACCGATCCGGCGTCCGCGCCGGCGGCAGCGGACGGCGCGGTGACGTCGGTGCCCGGTCTGCAGTGTGTGGTGTTGACCGCGGACTGTCTGCCGCTGTTGATCTGCGACGCCGCTCGCCGTCGGGTCGCCGCCGTTCACGCGGGCTGGCGCGGCCTGGCCGCCGGCGTGGTCGAGGCAGCGCTGGCCGCCATGGCGGCTGACCCCGCGCGGACGCTCGTCTGGCTGGGGCCCGCGATCGGCCCGGCGCGTTTTGAGGTCGGGGCAGACGTGGTGGCGGCTTTCTGCAACGAGCAGCCCGACGACCGAGCCATGTTTGACCAACGCGATGAAAACCATTGGCTGGCCGACCTGCCGGGTCTGGCGACAAACCGCCTGGCGCGCGCTGGGTTTCACAACGTCTACGCCAGCGGCTTGTGCACCTATGAAGACGCTGATCGCTTCTACTCCTACCGACGGGACCGCACAACCGGTCGTATGGCAACCGGCATTTCGCTGCTGAGCGACCGCGGCGGCCAGCCCAGGGCGAGCTGACGTCCTTCTTACCCAGGAAACTAGCTTCAGATCGGGTTGAGGACCCGGCCCCAACCTGTGCAGACGATCGTTTGCGGCGGCAACGCCGGCCGTTACCGAGCCGTCTGGCGCTGCTTGAAAGACCCGCTATTTGGCGCCAAATCATGGGTATCTCGCGGCATCGTTAAGTGCCGCCAAACCATTTTTTTGGAGGAACGCTAATCATGCGAATGGACAAGCTGACCAGCAAATTCCAGCTCGCTCTAGCGGACGCGCAGTCGCTGGCGGTCGGCCGCGATCACGCGACGATCGAGCCAGCTCATCTGCTGACGGCGCTGCTCGATCAGGAGGGCGGCGTGGTGCGCCAGCTGCTCGCCCAGGCGGGTGTGAACGTCAATCGACTCCGGTCTCGGCTCGGCGAAATGCTCGAGGCGCTGCCGAAGGTTTCGGGTAACGACGGGCAGGTCAATCTGGGCAACGACCTGGTCAATCTGCTCAACGTCTGCGACAAGCTCGCCCAGGAGCGAGGCGACCAGTACCTCACGTCCGAGCTGTTCATTCTCGCCGTGCTGGCGAGCAAAGGCGAACTGGCGCAGCTGCTCAAAGAGTCGGGCGCCAACGTGAACGCAATCAACAAGGTGATCGACGAGTGGCGCGGCGGCCAGAAAGTGGACGACGCCAACGCCGAAGATCAGCGCCAGGCGCTGGAGCGGTACACCATCGACCTGACCGAGCGCGCTGAGCAGGGCAAGCTCGATCCGGTGATCGGACGGGACGAGGAGATCCGTCGCGCGGTCCAGGTGCTGCAGCGCCGGACCAAAAACAACCCGGTACTCATCGGCGAGCCGGGGGTGGGCAAGACCGCCATCGTGGAAGGGCTGGCCCAGCGCATCGTTGACGGCGAGGTGCCGGAAGGCCTGAAGGACAAGCGCTTGCTCGTGCTGGACATGGGTGCTCTCATTGCCGGCGCCAAATTCCGCGGGGAATTCGAAGAGCGCCTGAAATCGGTGCTAAACGATTTAGCCAAGCAGGAAGGCCAGGTGGTCCTGTTTATCGATGAGATGCACACCATGGTCGGTGCGGGCAAGGCTGAAGGCTCGATGGATGCCGGCAACATGCTGAAGCCGGCACTCGCTCGCGGTGAGCTCCACTGCATCGGCGCCACGACGCTCGATGAGTACCGCCAGTATGTGGAGAAAGATGCGGCGCTGGAGCGGCGCTTCCAGAAAGTGTTTGTCGGCGAACCGAGCGTCGAGGACACCATCGCCATCCTGCGCGGCCTCAAGGAGCGCTACGAGGTCCATCATGGTGTGGACATTACCGATCCGGCGCTGGTTGCAGCCGCCACGCTGTCCCATCGCTACATCACCGACCGCCAGTTGCCCGATAAGGCCATCGATCTGATGGACGAAGCCGCGTCGCGAATCCGCATGGAGATCGACTCCAAGCCTGAGGTCATGGATCGGCTGGAGCGCAAGATCATCCAGCTGAAGATCCAGCGTGAGGCGCTGAAAAAGGAAACCGACGAGGCGACGGTCAAACGCCTGGAAGAGCTGGAAGAAACGCTCGGCGGGCTCGAGAAAGAGTTTGCTGATCTGGAGGAAATCTGGCGCTCCGAGAAGGCGTCCGTGCAGGGCTCAACGCAGATCAAAGAAGCCCTCGAGCGGGCGCGGCTGGATCTGGAAACCGCGCGCCGGGCACAGGATCTGGCTCGCATGTCGGAGCTCCAGTACGGGCAGATCCCTGAGCTGGAGCGGCAGCTGGCAGAAGCCAGCCAGCCGGCCGGCAGCGAAGCGGAGACACGACTGCTTCGCAGCAAGGTCACGGACGAAGAGATCGCCGAAGTGGTTTCCCGCTGGACCGGCATTCCGGTCAATCGCATGCTGGAAGGTGAGCGCGAGAAGCTGCTGCGCATGGAGCAGGAGCTTCACAAGCGCGTGATTGGGCAGGACGAGGCCGTGACGTCTGTTGCCGACGCCATCCGTCGGTCTCGCGCCGGCCTGTCGGATCCGAACCGGCCCAACGGGTCGTTTCTGTTCCTGGGCCCCACCGGCGTTGGGAAAACCGAGCTGTGCAAGGCGCTGGCCGAATTCATGTTCGACACCGAAGACGCGATGGTGCGCATCGATATGTCCGAGTTCATGGAAAAGCACTCGGTGGCCCGACTGATCGGGGCACCCCCCGGCTACGTCGGCTACGAGGAGGGGGGCTATCTGACCGAGTCGGTCCGCCGGCGCCCCTACAGCGTGATTCTGCTCGACGAGGTGGAAAAGGCGCATGCTGACGTCTTCAATATCCTGCTGCAGGTGCTCGACGACGGAAGGCTGACCGACGGCCAGGGCCGCACCGTGGACTTCCGTAACTCGGTGATTGTCATGACGTCAAACCTCGGGTCCCAGGTTATCCAGGAGCTATCCGGCGAGGCGCAGTACGACCGTATGCGGGCTGCCGTGATGGAGATTGTCGGTCAGCACTTTCGGCCGGAGTTCATCAACCGTGTCGACGAAATGGTGGTGTTCCACCCGCTTTCCGCGGACGAGATCCGGGCGATTGCGGCGATTCAGGTTGGATCGCTGGGACGGCGTCTGAACGAAGCCGGGCTGTCGCTCAAGATCTCGGACGCTGCGCTCGACTGGCTCGGGACGGCTGGCTTCGATCCCGTATACGGCGCCAGGCCGCTGAAGCGGGCGATTCAAAACGGTCTGGAAAACCCGCTCGCCCAGAAGATTCTGGCGGGCGAGTTTGCGCCGGGTGAGGTGGTTGACGTGCATGTCGATGAGAACGGATTGATCTTCGGCAAAGCGCAGGCGTCCGCTGCCTGACGGAAGCGGATCGCTGAGGAACCGGTTCAAGCGCACGCTTGAACCGGTTCGCGGGTGGCCCCATCTGCCTGACATTGGCCGGAAGTGAGGGACTGTCAATGCCGTTTTATGAATACCGCTGCGAGGAGTGCGGGCACGAGCTCGAAGCGCTTCAGAAGATCTCTGATGAACCGCTGGTGGACTGCCCGAAGTGCGGCGCCGCAGCGCTTCGCAAGCTGGTCTCGGCCGCGGCGTTCCGCCTTAAAGGCGGTGGCTGGTACGAAACCGACTTCAAAAAAGACGGCAAGAAAAACCTCGCCGGGGACGCCGCTGAATCGAGCGCAAAGAGCGATAAGAGTGACAGCGGCGGTGACGGTAAGAGCGGCGGCGACAGCAAAAAGACCGGCACCGAGGGCAAAAAGGCTGAATCCAAGCCCACTAGCGGTAATAATAAGGGCGCAACCAGCCCGGCCTGAGCCTAGTGTCCAAACAGGACACTTGTCGGTTGTCAGATTGATCCGGGCCCGCCGTCAAGCGGGCCCTTTTTTTGTCGGGAGCGGACCTGGCGATCCCAGTCATCACCGGTCGCCGAACGCCATGGCCCAGGGGGCCGTTAGGGAGCAGCAACATGCGCAGCCACTACTGCGGCGAGATAAACGAACACCACGGCGACGCTGAGGTCACGCTGTGCGGCTGGGCCGACACCCGCCGCGATCACGGCGGCATTATCTTTGTCGACCTGCGGGACCACACCGGCAAAGTACAGGTGGTGATCAACCCCGAGGACACGACAGCCTTTGCGGCGGCTCATCAGATTCGCAACGAGTTTTGCCTGAAGATCAGCGGGCGCATCCGCCTGCGTCCTGAGGGAATGATCAACGAAGAGCTGGCCACCGGAAAGATTGAAGTGGTGGCGAGCAGCGTGGAGGTGCTCAACCCGTCAGCGCCGCTGCCGTTCCAGCTGGATGAGACCGCCGGCGAGGAAATTCGCCTGAAGCATCGCTACCTCGATCTGCGCCGCGAGCCGATGCAGCACGCCATTCGTACGCGCAATGCCCTGACCGGGGCGATTCGGCGCCACCTCGACGCCAAGCAGTTTCTGGACATTGAAACGCCGATTCTGACGAAGGCCACGCCGGAGGGTGCGCGAGACTATCTGGTACCGAGCCGGGTGAACCACGGCGCCTTTTATGCGCTGCCGCAGTCGCCCCAAATCTTCAAGCAGCTGCTGATGATGTCGGGCATGGATCGCTACTATCAGATCGCTCGCTGTTTCCGCGACGAAGATCTGCGCGCCGATCGCCAGCCGGAGTTCACCCAGCTGGATATCGAAATGGCGTTTGTCGAGCGCGAGGGCGTACTCCAGCTGGCTGAGGGTCTGATCCGCGACGTGTTCCGCGAGGTGCTGGATGTTGAGCTGGCGGATCCGTTCCCCCGGATGAGTTATGAGGAAGCCATGCGGCGCTACGGTTCGGACAAGCCGGACCTGCGCAACCCGCTGGAGCTGAAGGACATTGCCGAGCATGTTGCCCACGTCGACTTCAAGGTTTTTGCCGGTCCCGCCAACGACCCGGAGGGCCGGGTGGTGGTTCTGCGGGCGCCGGGTGGCGGTTCGCTGACGCGCAAGCAGATCGACGGTTACGGCGACTACGTGGCCAACCACGGCGCGCGCGGTCTCGCCTGGATCAAGGTCAACGATCGGGAGGCCGGCGCTGACGGGCTCCAATCGCCGATCGTGAAGTTTCTGGATCAGCGTGCCCTCGACGGCATTCT
>JBCDKA010000013.1:0-49995 GCA_038747195.1 Pseudomonadota bacterium | reverse complement strand
CGCGGATTCACCAGGCAGCTCGCGCGCTGGTTTTTGAACGTGTGATCCAGGCAGGCCTGGTTACAGGCGATACAGGTGTTGATGGTATGTGCCTTGTCAGCCGCCGCCTTGCTGACAAAGTGGGAGTCCGCGAGCAGCGGCCGGGCCATCGACACCATGTCCGCCTGACCGGTGGCCAGGATCTGTTCAGCCACCTCTGGCGTATTGATCCGGTTGGTGGCGATCACCGGTACGCTGACCTCGCCGCGGAGCTTCTCGGTAACGCCGGCAAAAGCGGCGCGGGGTACCATGGTGGCGATGGTAGGGATCCTGGCCTCGTGCCAGCCGATCCCGCTGTTGATCAGGGTGGCGCCCGCCGCCTCAACAGCTCTGGCCTGCGCCGCAATTTCCGACCAATCGCAGCCCTTCTCAATAAGGTCGAGCAGCGACAGTCGAAAGATGAGTATGAAGTCATCACCCAACGCCTCGCGAGTTCGCTCAACGATCTCCACCGCCAGCCGGCGGCGGTTTTCCGGGCTGCCGCCCCACTGGTCGCTGCGTTGATTCACATGAGGCGCGCTGAACTCGTTCAGCAGGTAACCCTCGGAACCCATAATCTCCACGCCGTCATAGCCAGCCTCTCGAGCCAGGCGCGCGCAGCGAACAAACTTCTGGATCTCTTTCTCGACCTGCCGCGACGTGAGCGCTTTCGGTTTAAACGGGGTAATCGGCGACTTGACGTTGCTTGGGCCGACAATAAACGGGTGGTACCCATACCGGCCGGCGTGCAGGATCTGCATGCAGATCTTGCCGTCCGCGGCGTGAACAGCGCGGGTCACCTGCCGATGCGGGCCAACCTGAAATCCGGAGACCAGGCTAGAGGCCAGCGGGGCCAGCCAGCCGCGGATGCTGGGCGCAATCCCACCGGTCACCATCAGCCCGACGCCCCCTTCAGCGCGTTCAGCAAAGTACGCCGCGAGCCGACCATAGTTGTGGCGCCGGTCCTCAAGGCCGGTGTGCATCGAACCCATCAGCACGCGGTTTCTTAGCTGGGTAAAGCCCAGGTCCAGCGGGCTCAACAAATGGGGGTATGGGGCGGTGCTCACGGTGTCAGCTCTTCGGTTTAAACGGTTGTTTGAATCTTACCATAAGAGCCCCGGGGCTCGGTCGGGAAACTCACGAGAACAACAGGTAGCTGACGCAGGTCACGACGGTTACCCCAATAAAGTTCAGGACCAGTCCTTCCCGCGCCATCTCTCGGATCGTCACCTTCTGACTGGAAAACACCACCGCGTTCGGTCCAGTGGCCACCGGCAGCATAAAAGCGCAGCTGGCGGTCATCGCTGCCGGTACCATCAGCAGCTTAGGATCGATCCCCGCGGCCACGGCCGCCGCCGCCATAATGGGCATCAGCAGCGCGGTAGTTGCGGTGTTGCTGGTGATCTCCGTCAGAAAGGTGACCGTCAGACACAGCAGCGCGAGGATGAGAATCATCGGCAGCGTCTGAAGCTGAGCCAGCTGTTCCCCCAGCGCCGCTGATATGCCGGTCGCAGCGAACGCTTTGGCGATCGCAATGCCGCCTCCAAAGAGAATCAAAATCCCCCAGGGAATACTGCTGGCGCGCTCCCAGGTCAGGAGCTGCTCACCGCGCCCGTTGGGCACCAGAAACATCAGCACCACCGCCAGCATCGCCACGCTTGCGTCGTTGGCCGTTGGGAGATCCAGCCAGGCCGACCAGCCGCCAAAGGGCTCCCGACGGGTCATCCACGCCAGCGCCGTAAGCCCGAACACCGCCAGTGTTCGAACCTCTTCCGGGCGCCATTGACCGGACTCCGGGAGGTCGATGGGCTCACCTTTCTTCATACCTCGCGTCAGCCAAAGACCGATTATCGGCACCATGATGACCACTACCGGCAGCGCCCACCGCATCCACTGGGTGAACGTCGGCTCCACGCCCGTCGTCTCGCTGTAGACGCGCAGCATGATCAGGTTGGGGGGTGTGCCGATGGGCGTGCCGATGCCGCCAACGCTGCCGGCATACGCAATGCCCAAAATGAGCGCGAGCTTCAGCCGCTTGTCGTCCAGCCGCTCCGTCACCGCCAGCACGATAGGCAGCAGCATAAGAACGGTGGCCGTGTTGGAAATCCACATGCTGAGAAAGGCGGAAGCCGCCATAAACCCAAAGACCAGCGACTTGCCGCCGCTCCCGCCAAAGAGATTCACCATCCCCAGCGCCAGCCGCCGGTGAGCACCGCTGCGCTCCATCGCGGTCGACAGCATGAAGCCGCCCATCAGCAGCAGGATCAGCGCGTTGCCGTAGGAGTCGGCGATTTCTTTGGCGGGCAGGATGCCCAGCAGCGGAAACAAGGCGAGCGGCAGCAGGGACGTCGCGGGAATGGGAATCGGCTCGAAGATCCACCAGGTTGCGCAGAGCGTGGTGATCGCCGCCGTTAAACCGGCGCTTGTGCCGAGGGCTGCAGAGACGCCGAGGCCAACCGCAACAGCCAGCAGCGGTCCAATCCATAACACATAGGTGCGCAAACCTTGATCCCCAGCTGCTAGAAAGCGGCCCGGCCGGACCGTGCGGGGAGATTACCTTATTTGGGAAAGCGGACTCCAGCGTTCCGCCAACGGCAAGCTGGCGTTACCCCTACTCCGTACTGGCAATGTCCTGCTCGTTCAACGCGGCCTTCATGGCCTGCCAAGGCAGCCGCGCCGCTTTGATCCGCGAAGGATACTGGCGCACCCCTTCCAGCGCACAGAGATCCCCGAGCTGCTCCCGCAGATCCTCGTCCGCCTCACCCTGAAGTAACCGGTCTAGCTGATCGCAGGTTTGAAGCGCCTCGCCGACGGTGAGCCGCTCGATCTGTACCGTCATCATAGAGGCGGACGCCATGGTGATGGCGCTGGCCTGGCCGAGAAAACTCGCGTGTCGGATCCGCCCCTCGTCCACCGACAGGTAGACACGGATGTCGTCGCCACACAGGGCGTTCAAACCCCGCGACTGGTGACTCGGATCGTCGAGCTCAAGAAAATTGCGCGGATTCTTGTTGTGCTCAATGACCGCCGTGCGGTAAAGATCCTGGAGCGACATAACGTCAGGACAGAATATCTCTCGCTTTGTTCAGCGCCGCGACAAACGTATCCACCTCGTCACGCGTGTTGTACATGGCCAGCGACATGCGGGAAGTGGCCGGCACCGCAAAAAACTGCATGATCGGCATTGCGCAGTGGTGGCCGGTCCGGATCGCCACCCCCGAGTGATCGAGGATCGTGCCGAGATCATGCGGGTGAATACCTTCGAGCGTAAACGAAATCACGCTCGCCTTGTTGCGCGCGGTCCCGATAATCCGCAGGCCTTCCACCCGCTGCACCGCCTCGGTGGCGTAAGCCAGCAGTCCGGCCTCGTAGTCGCGAATCCGGTCTAGCCCCACGTCCAGCAGGTACCGGGCGGACGCGCCCAGACCGATGCCGCCCGCAATGTTGGGCGTGCCGGCTTCAAATTTGGCAGGCGGTTCGTTGAACACGCTCTCCTCAAACGTGACGTGCTTAATCATCTCGCCGCCGCCGTGGTAAGGCTCCATTTCTTCGAGCCAGCGGCTCTTACCGTACAAAATGCCGGCGCCCGTCGGGCCATACATTTTGTGGCCAGAGACACAATAAAAATCGCAGTCGAGCGCCTGAACGTCGACCGCCATGTGCGGCGTCGCCTGGGCGCCGTCAACCAGCACCGGGATATCGAACGCTCGTGCCGCCTTGACCATGTCGGCCACCGGGTTGATCGTCCCAAGGGCGTTGGACACGTGGACGACGCCAAGCAGCTTGACTCGCTCGTTCAGCATGCCGTGGAAAGCGTCCATGTCGAGCTCGCCGGCCTGGGTCATGGGAATAACCTTGAGCTCAACGCCGGTCTGCTTCGCCAGCAGCTGCCAGGGAACGATGTTGGAGTGGTGTTCCAGGTGACTCACCAGGATCTGGTCGCCAGGTTTGACACGCGGCCGCACGAACGCCTGGCTCACCAGGTTGACGCCTTCGGTCACGCCACGCACAAACACCACGTTCCGATCGCTGGGTGCATTGATAAAGCGGGCCAGGGTCTCGCGCGCCTGTTCGTAGAGCGCGGTGGCCTCTTCGGCCAGCGTGTGCACGCCCCGGTGGATGTTGGCGTTATGTCGGCTGTAGAAATCCTGAGTGGCGTCGATCATCGCCGACGGCCGCTGCGCTGAAGCCGCATTGTCGAAATAAATCAACGGCTTACCGTGTATTTCTCGAGAGAGTATGGGGAAGTCTTTGCGAACCTCCTCCACGTTCAGCGGCGAATGGTTCTCTGCGGCAATAACTGCACTCATGCGTCGATGTCCTGCAAATGATCTGTGAGCAACGATATGGCGTGATCCCGGACGGTTTCAACCGGGATCCCTTCCAGCACCTCTCGGCAAAACCCGATGGTCAGCATGCGGCGGGCCTCCGACTCCGGAATGCCGCGCGCGGTGAGATAAAAAAGCTGATCACCTGACAGCGCACCAACCGTGGTGCCGTGTGCGCACTTCACGTCGTCCGCGTAGATCTCCAGCTCGGGTTTGGTGTCGATCTCAGCATCCGCTGAAAGCAGCAGATTGGCGTTGGATTGACTGGCGTCGGTTCCGTCAGCGCCTTCCTGGACAACCACCTTGCCGTTAAAAACCCCCCGACTGCGCCCGCTTAAGACGCCCTTAAACGTCTGGCTGCTGATCGCGTCGCGGACCTGGTGATCTACCGCCACGTGGTTGTCGATATGCGTTTGGCCTCGCGGCGCATAGACACCGTTGAGCGACGCCTGGGCGCCCTCCCCGATCAGCGCCACGTTGAGATCGTGCCGCACCAGCGTGCCGCTGAGGTCGAGGCCGTAGCAGCGGTAGTCGCTCGCTTCACCCAGACGCACGTCCAGTCGAGAGATGAGCGACCGCGCTTCGCCCAGCTGCGGAAGCCTCACGTGGCTCAGGCGGCAGTTTTCGCCCAGCTCAAGCTGACTCAGACTGTTGATGAGCGCCACGCCATCACCCGCGCTGACATAACGCTCAACCAGCGCAAGCGAGGCCCCGGCGCCGATCTTGATCACGTTCCTGATCGTTGGCGCTGAGGGTGCCGCGCCCGGCACGTCCACAAAAAGCAGCTCAACCACGGGCGCTTCAGCGGCCTGCTGGCTCTCGGGCTCATTACCCCCGGCCAGCTCCAGCAGCACGCCGTCCGAGGCCAGCAGCGTATTCAGCGCGGCGAACCCCTCATCTGGCCGAGAAAACTCAGCCCCAAGCGCCGCCGAGGCGCTGCTCGGCACGGCCTCGCCAAGCTGGCTCAGCGCGCTTACCCTCAGCCCGACTACTTCGTCAACGTGCGATAGCGATGCCGCGAAGTGACCATTCACGAACGTCATCCGACTACCGGCCAGCGGCGGCACCCGGTGGGTTTCGAGCAGCTGCGCCAGATCCTCAGGCTGCAGCAGTCCTGGCTCCACCGGCTGGAACTGATGACCTTCGAGCGATCGCAGCGCCGTGTACTTCCAGTTCTCCTGGCGGCGATCGGGCAGCCCGTGTTGATCGACGATGGCCCGATGGGCGTCGCGAGATTGCTGCCACCAGCCCGCGGACGTCTCCGGTGCCGTGCTCAGTAACGAATCGACGAGGCTCACGCCGCGAGCTCCTCCTGAATCCAGGCGTAACCCTCTTTCTCAAGCCGCAGGGCAAGATCGCTTGAACCCGACTTGGCGATACGGCCGTCCATCAGCACGTGAACCGTGTCAGGTACGATGTGGTCCAGCAGGCGCTGATAGTGAGTCACGACAACAAAGCCGCGCTCATTGCTGCGCAGCTCGTTGACGCCGTCGGCGACAATTTTCAGCGCGTCGATGTCGAGACCGGAATCGGTCTCGTCCAGGATCGCGAGCCGGGGCTCAAGCACCGCCATCTGAAACACTTCGTTCCGCTTTTTCTCACCGCCGGAAAAGCCTTCGTTGACCGCGCGGTGTAGCAGGTCGTCGGTGATGTGAAGCGCCTTGAGGCGAGCGCGTACGAGCTTCAGAAAGGCCATGGAGTCCAGCTCCTCCTCGCCGCGAGCACGGCGCTGAGCGTTGAGCGCGGCGCGCAGAAAATAGGTGTTATTCACACCCGGAATTTCGACGGGATATTGGAAGGCCAGAAATACGCCGGCACAGGCGCGCTCTTCGGTTTCCAGCTCGAGCAGGTTTTGACCCAGGTATGAGACCGAACCGCTGTCCACCGTGTAGCCGGGACGCCCGGCCAAAACGTTGGCTAACGTGCTCTTGCCAGCGCCGTTGGGGCCCATAATGGCCGCAACCTCGCCGTGCTTAACGGTCAGCGAAAGCCCTTTCAGGATCTGCTTGCCCTCAACGCTCGCATGGAGGTCGTTGATTTCCAGAATGTTGTCGCTCATCCCACCGCTCCTTCCAGGCTGACTTCCAGCAGCTTTTTCGCCTCCACGGCAAACTCCATGGGCAGCTCCTTAAAAACTTCTTTGCAAAATCCGTCGACGATCATCGACACCGCGTCTTCCTCGCTGATCCCTCGCTGGAGGCAGTAAAAGAGCTGGTCGTCGCTGATTTTTGACGTGCTGGCCTCGTGCTCGATCTGGGCCGTATGGTTCTTGGCTTCGATGTAGGGAAACGTATGGGCACCGCAGCGGTCCCCGATCAGCAGCGAGTCGCACTGAGTGAAGTTGCGCGCGTTGTCGGCTTTCCGATTCACCTGCACCAGCCCCCGGTAGGCGTTCTGACCACGGCCGGCAGAAATGCCTTTCGAGATAATGTGGCTGCGGGTGTTTTTGCCGAGATGCACCATCTTGGTGCCCGTGTCCGCCTGCTGATAATTGTGCGTCAACGCCACGGAGTAAAACTCCCCCGACGAGTGATCGCCGCGGAGGATGCAGCTGGGATACTTCCACGTGACGGCCGAGCCGGTTTCAACCTGCGTCCACGAAATCTTCGAACGCTCGCCGCGACAGTCGCCGCGCTTGGTCACAAAGTTGTAGATCCCGCCCTTGCCGTTCTCATCACCCGGGTACCAGTTCTGCACCGTCGAGTATTTGATCTGCGCACGGTCCAGCGCTACGAGCTCCACCACCGCCGCATGCAGCTGGTTTTCATCGCGCATCGGCGCCGTGCAGCCCTCCAGATAGCTGACGTGGCTGTCCTCCTCCGCGACGATCAACGTCCGCTCGAACTGGCCCGTATTCAGCTCATTGATCCGGAAGTAGGTACTGAGCTCCATCGGGCAGCGGACGCCTTTGGGGATCAACACAAACGATCCGTCAGAAAAGACCGCCGAGTTCAGCGCCGCGTAAAAGTTGTCGCCCTGCGGGACCACGCTGCCGAGGTACTTGCGCACCAGCTCCGGGTGGTCCTGGATGGCCTCGGACATCGAACAGAAGATCACTCCGGCCTCGGCCAGCTCTTTGCGGAACGTCGTGCCAACGGAAACCGAATCGAAGACGGCGTCCACCGCCACGCCCGCCAAGCGGGCCCGCTCGTGCAGCGGCACGCCGAGCTTGTCGTAGGTTTCGATCAGCTTCGGATCAACCTCGTCCCAGCTCTCGTATTTAGCGCCGGACTTCGGCGCGGAATAATAGGAAATCGCCTGAAAGTCGATTTCCGGATAGTGCACGTGTGCCCAGGTCGGCGTTGGCATGTTCTGCCACAGAGCGAACGCCTTGAGACGCCACTCGGTCATCCAGCCGGGCTCCGATTTCTTCTCGGAAATGAAACGCACCACGTCCTCGGACAGGCCTGGGGCAATCGTATCGCTTTCAATATCCGTGAAGAAACCGGGCTCATAGCGGCGCTTGACCAGGTCTTTGATGTGCTGATTTTCCGTGGCCATTCAGGGGGATTCCGTGGTTGCGTTATGGAATTTGAGCTCTGGCACCAGTTGCTGCGTGATTGACGGGCGCGTCATGTCGAGCAGCGTCATTTCACTCAGGGCGTTGTATACGGCGCGCGAAATTTGCTGCCAGTGTCCGCGAAGGGCGCAAACGGCTTCGGTCGAACACAGACCCTGGTGCACGCTGCACTGCGTCATACCGATGGGTCCTTCCATGGCGACGATCAGCTGCGCGACCGTGATCTCTGCCGGCGACCGCGCGAGCCGGTAGCCACCGCTGGCGCCGCGAAAAGACTGCACCAGATCACTGCGGGTCAGCGTTTTGAGCACCTTCGCCACCGTGGGTGGCTCGAGATGGGTCTCCGAAGCCAGCTCCGCGGCGCTGTAGATGCGCTCCGGATCACCGGCCATCGCGGCGGTGACCACAATCGCGTAATCGGTCAATTTGCTAATGCGAAGCATAGGCTGCCCCAGGGAAACAGGACTAAAATTGTACTATTTACGTGTGTAGGCGACAACGATGTCGATTAGCAGCTTAGTCAATATCGATCTCAGGCCGCGAAAAACGCGATCCTGACAGCGGCACGTTCAGCTCAACCGTGGACAGCTGCAGCTGCTGGCCGGTGCCCGTTAGCGGAAAGGAAATCGTGTAAAGAAACGGCAGCGCCAGACCGTCAACCGCTTGGTAGGCCGTTAGACGGGTTTCCAACTTCGGGACCGCCGCTTCGCTGCTGGCGAAAACCTGTTCCAGCGTGGTGAGGTAGGTGTCCTTATCTAGGTAGATATTCAACATTTCTCCGCCGGGTCGGGTGATTTCAATCAAATGACTCCGACCTTCCCCCTCATCCACCCCGAGATACCGCAGGCTGTACGCCTTTTCGCGCCAATCCAGCAAGGGCCCTTCGAAATCCGCGGTTCGCGAGAATTCCATCGTCTGTTCGGCCGTCATGTCATCGACCGTCGCGGTGACACCGTCCGACAACAGCCGCCAGCCGCTGGTGCCGTCAAAACCCTGCACCACCTGCTGGCCGAGGAGCTGAAACTCGAACCGGAGCAGGTTCGGCCGCATGATCTCCATGACCACCGGGACCGGACCCGCCTCACCGCCGGCCATGGTTCCGGTCATCCGGACCGTTTCCACCGCTTTCCAGGCCGCATAGCCGCCACGGGCGGCGAGGTTTTTCTCCAGCAGCGTAAAGAGCGTTTCCTGCGCGGCCGCGCCGCTCGCCAGCAGCGTAGCGAGCACTAGGCCGGTCAATCTCCCAAAGCGCAGCCGCTGAACTATCTTAGAAGTGCACAACGGATCGAATACTTTTGCCCCGATGCATCAGGTCGAACGCTTCGTTGATCCGGTCCAGCGGCAGGTTGTGGGTAATAAATGAATCGACATCGATTTCGCCGTTCATCGCCTGATCCACCATCCCGGGGAGTTCACTGCGACCCTTGACGCCGCCGAAGGCCGTGCCGCGCCAAACCCGACCGGTGACAAGCTGAAACGGACGCGTGG
The DNA here is from genome assembly GCA_038747195.1 of Pseudomonadota bacterium. GTDB lineage: Bacteria > Pseudomonadota > Gammaproteobacteria > Xanthomonadales > SZUA-38 > JANQOZ01. Next base: position 40,641 of record JBCDKA010000013.1, on the reverse strand, counting down.
AAATCTCCTGCCCGGCGCCCGCGACGCCAATAATGATGCTTTCACCCCAGCCCTTGTGGCAGCACTCGAGCGCAGCCCGCATGGTGTCGACGTTGCCGATGCACTCAAAGGAGTAGTCGGCACCACCGTTGGTCTGCTCGACAATCACCTCGGCAATCGGAGCGTCATAGTCCTTGGGATTAATAAAATCCGTGGCGCCCATCTGACGTGCCAGCTCAAACTTGTCCTCGTTGACATCGATGCCCACAATCCGCTCGGCGCCGGCCATTACTGCGCCCTGCACCACTGCAAGGCCGATACCACCCAGCCCGAAGATCACCACCGTCGAGCCGGGCTCAACCTTGGCGGTATTCAGGACGGCGCCGATCCCCGTTGTGACACCACATCCAAGCAGACACATCTTCTCGAGCGGCGCCGCCGGATTAATTTTTGCCACCGCGATCTCCGGCATCACCGTAAATTCGCTGAATGTACTGGTACCCATGTAGTGAAACAGCTGCTGGCCCTTATGGCTGAACCGCGAGCTGCCGTCCGGCATAAGGCCCTGCCCCTGCGTCACCCGAATCGCCTGACAGAGGTTGGTTTTGTTGGACGTGCAGAAGTTGCACTCGCCGCACTCGGGCGTGTACAGCGGAATCACGTGGTCGCCGGGCTTGACCGAGTTTACCCCGGCGCCGACCTCGACGACCACACCGCCACCCTCGTGGCCGAGGATCGCGGGAAAGAGGCCCTCAGGGTCGTCTCCGCTCAGCGTAAATGCATCCGTGTGGCATACGCCGGTCGCTTTGATCTGAACCAGCACCTCACCCTCCCGCGGGCCGGCAACGTCGATCTCCTCCACTACCAGCGGCTCACCGGCCGCCCAAGCAACTGCAGCTCTGCTTTTCATGTTTCTATCCCCTTCGTCCGAGCTAGACCGACCGCTATCATAATCCACTGCCGGCCGTTGTGCCCGGCACCCCTTTACGACGAAAATGGCGGGATGACTGACGGCAGCAGAGAGCAGCTTAGGCAGACGCAGGCGGAACAATGGCTCGGGTCTGGCGTCCACCTGGATTCCGCGTCCGCCGACGCCAGTTTTCGCAGCTACTGGCGCGCCCGGCGTGGCGATGAGAGCTGGATACTGATGGACGCACCGCCGGCTCGAGAAGACTGTAGACCGTTTGTTGCTATCGCTGAGCGTCTGAAGACCGCCGGCATTCACGCGCCGGCCGTTTACGAACAAAACCTCACGGATGGGTTCCTGCTCCTCGAAGATTTCGGCCGGACCGACTATCTCCAGAAGCTGACGCCTGACAATGCGGAGTCGCTATACGCTGACGCTTTCTCCGCGCTTTATCGAATCCAGCAGATCGATGCGAGCGACCTTGAGCCCTACGACGAAAAGCGCCTTCGAACTGAGATCCAGCTGTTTCCCGAGTGGCTGCTCGGCGGGCACCTCGGCCGGCAGCTCGATCGCGCGTTCTACCGCCACTGGTCCGCGCTCGGCGATACGCTCCTCGACGCGGCGCTAAGCCAGCCGCGGGTCTTTGTGCACCGCGATTATCACAGCCGGAACCTGATGTGGCTCACGCGTGGCAACCCCGGTGTACTCGACTTCCAGGACGCGGTTCTCGGTCCGGTTACCTACGATCCCGTATCGCTCATGCGTGACTGCTACATCGCCTGGCCTGGCGATCAAACCGACGCCTGGCTGGAACGCTTCCGCAGTGAGCACCCGCTGACCGCGGTGAGATCCGTCGACACGAGCACCTGGCAGCACTGGTGCGACTTGATGGGCGTGCAGCGGCATCTCAAGGCTGCTGGCATCTTTTGTCGCCTCCACATCCGGGACGGCAAACCGGGCTACCTGAAGGACATACCCCGGACCCTCAACCACATCAGCTCGGTATGCGAACGCCACCCGTCGTTGGAATGGCTTCAGCAGCTGCTGCTTGAGGTCGAACCGGCGCTGAGCGAGAAAAGTCGTTGAAAGCGTTGATTCTGGCAGCCGGTTACGGCGAGCGACTCAGGCCGCTGACGCTTCGAATCCCCAAGCCGTTGCTGAAGGTAGGCGAGGTATCGCTCATCGAGCGGCACATCACCAACCTGGTCAGCGCCGGCGTTCACACCATCGTCGTCAACGTCTCCTGGCTGGGTGATCAAATCGCGGAGTTCCTCGGTGACGGTTCACGCTGGAACGCCACGATACGGCTCTCCCGTGAGGGCGACAAGCCCCTCGAGACCGGGGGCGGCATGCGCCACGCGCTGCCGCTGCTGGGCCCCGAACCGTTTCTTGTGGTGAATGGCGACATCGTTTGCGACTTCCCGTTCCGGACGCTGACCGGGCTAGCTCCAACCGATTGCCATCTGGTGCTCGTGGATAACCCCGAGCATAATCCCGGCGGAGACTTCGGGCTTTCTGAGCGTCGGCTGACCAATGAGCAACGCTGGACCTATGCCGGCATCGGCGTGTTTCATCCGAGCATGGTGAGCGGAGCGTCGAAGCCCGCGGCGTTTTCCGTGGTGCCGGCGATACGCGCAGCCGCGGATGCCGGTCGCGCCACCGCTGAACACTTCCCGGGGCGCTGGCTCGACATCGGCACTGAGGCGCGCCTTGAGCACGCCAGGAAAGTTTATTCACAGGACGCCCCATGCACCCCCTAACCGCCCTCCTCGGTCGCCATTGCTGGTTGGCGCTTGTCCTGGTGCTTCCCTTGGCGCTGGCGGGCTGCGCCGTTGGCCCCGAACCCGCGTCGGTCACGCTTTACCTGATCCGTCACGCGGAAACCGTTCCGGCTGACGTCAACCCGGATCGTCCGCTGAACGAACTAGGACAGCAGCGAGCGCGCTGGCTGGCTGCGTACTTCTCGAGCCGGGAGTTGAGCGTCATCTACTCGACGCCGATCACTCGGACGCTGCAAACCGTGTCGGATATCACGAGGAACAAGCGGCTCGACGTCGCGACCTACGATCCGCGCGCGCTTGCTGAGCTGGCTGAACAGCTGCGTCTGGCTGATGAACCCACGCTGGTCGCGGGTCACAGCAACACGACGCCCGCGCTGCTGAACCTGCTGCTGCGGGAGGAGCGCTACGAGCAGCTCGATGACGCGGAACACAGCCTTATTTTTGTTGTGACCGTCGCCGCCGGAGACGTCACGGACGTCAGGGTCGATCGCAGTCAGTCCCCGCCCAGCACCTGACGCACAAAAGGCACCGTGAGCTTGCGCTGCGCCCGCAGGCTCTCTCGCCCGAGCCGATCCAGCATTCCAACCAGCTCCACAGCGCTTCGAGCCTCCCGGCTCAGCAGATAGCTCACCACCGCTGACGGCAGGTCAAATCCCCGCGCCGCCGACCGCCGCGCGAGCAGCTCTGCCCGACCAGATGTATCGAGGGGCGCAATCGAGACTTCGACCATCATTTTCAGGCGCGAGGCGAGATCTGGCAGCCCAAGCTGGAGGTTTCTGGGGTGCTGGCGGCTGGCGACAACCAGCTGGACGCCGGCATCCCGCCAGCGATTGAGTCGATGAAACCACGCTTCTTCCCAGCCCGGCACCAGCGCGCATTCGACGTTGTCCAGCAGCACCAGCTCATAACCGTCGATCTGCGCCAGGCTGTCTTGGCCGGAGGCCAGCAGCGCCGCCGCGTCCAGGTAGCCCGCCGCGCGGTCAGCCTCGCGGTAAACCGCACTCAGGAGATGGGTCTTGCCCCAGCCCGCAGGTCCCTGCAGCCAAACCCATTCTCGGATCTTGCCCTCGGCCACCTGCTGCAGGTAATGCACGAACGTTGGATCGGCCACAAAGAGCTCGAAGGTGGCCTCGTCTTCCCCCCGCAGCGCCAGCGGAAGCTGCAGCGCCGACCGGTCAGCGGCCACGGGCTTCAGCGGGCCGTCGCGGAGGTCGAAGCCGCACTGGGGCCGACAGGCCGACGGACGGAGGCCAGGCCCCCTGCAGCGCTTGCGTGCCCATCAGCCTTTCCCGCGCGGCTCCGGTTTGTCTTTCGCTGAGCCCGGCAGCACCACGCGCGGCTCACTCGGCGGGATATCGTTGACCTCATCGTAGAGGCCGCTGCCGCGATAGCTGCTGTGGGCGTGGCGCAGCAACACCATTACAACCGAGGCGACTGGAAGGGCCAGCAGCACGCCGAGGAAACCAAAGAGCTGCCCACCGGCCAGCACGGCAAAAATGACCGCCACGGGATGCAATCCGATCCGATCCCCGACAAGCAGCGGAGTCAACACCACACCCTCGAGGGTTTGTCCGACGCCGAAGACCACCAGGACCATGGCTACATGGAAGAGATCACCATACTGAAACAGCGCACCCACCACACCCAGCACAACCCCCACGATGGCGCCAAGGTACGGCACAAAGCTGATCAGTCCGGCGGTCATGCCCACCAGAATGGCGAGGTCCAGGCCGACCAGCCACAGACCGATGGAGTAGACGACGCCCAGCGCCACCATGACCGTCAGCTGGCCACGGAGAAAAGCGCCCAGCACGGAGTTGGACTCCGATGCCAGGGTCACCACCGTCGGCTCCAGCCGCCGCGGCAGGAGCTCGCGAATACGCGCCATAATGATGTCCCAGTCGCGCAGCAGGTAGAAAGCCACCACCGGAATCAGCACCAGGTTCATGATCCAGTTGACCAGGGCGATCCCCGACCGAGCGAAAGAGCCGACCACCGTTGACGCGATGTCAGTCGCCTCCTTGAAATGTTCCTGCAGCATGGTCACCAGCCGATCTCGATCGAAGAGATTGACGCCTGCGCTTTCAAGCCTTTCCAGCAGTGGACCCGCCGCGTTTTTCGCCCAGTCCACAAATGCCGGCAGCACCTCGACGAGCCGCACAAGCTGATCTTCGAGCAGCGGCAGCAGGACGAGCAGCAGCCCGACCACGAGCACCGACAGCAGCACAAAGACCACCGAAACCGCGAGCGTGCGCGACAGTCCTCGCTTCTGGAGCCAGTCGGTAACCGGGTCACCCAGGTAAGCAAACAGGGCAGCCACCGCAAAGGGCGTCAGAATCGGCGCCAGCAGGTAGATCAGCCAGGCCGTGATGACGGCCACCACGAGCACCATCCATTGGCGAGATTCGGTCATTGCTCTTCCCTCTGTTGGCGGCTCTCCACGACCGCACGATAGCCCCACAGCAGCACATACTGAAGCCCGCTGGCGACCGTGCTGAGCGTCACCGCCCAGACCATCAACCCCAGCCATTGATCCGGGATTTCGCGCCAGCCCAGGTCCAGCAGCAGCGCCAGGATCAGCAGAATCTGCAGAAACGTGTTGAGCTTGCTGATGATGAGCGGTTCGCCGGTCACCGGGCGGATCCAGTAGTGAAAGGCGACCCCGCCCCCAACGATCAGCAGATCTCGTCCGAGGACCAGCAGCAGCAGCCATACCGGCAGCCAACCCTGGGCGCCCAGGACAAAAAAGCAGCTCAACAGGAGCAGCTTATCGGCGAGGGGGTCGAGAATCCCGCCCAGGTCGCTTGTCCAGCCGAAGCGTTTGGCCAGAAAGCCGTCGACGGCGTCGGACATGCCGGCGGCAAACGCCACCAGCAAAGCGGCGCCGTAGGATCGTTCGACCAGCAGCCAGGTGAGCGGAATCACGGCCGCAATTCGCGCGATCGTAATCACGTTGGGCAGATGCGACCACGACAAGATGGGCTGTGTCATAGCGGTCAGCTGTGGTTTGGGCAGGCTTTGACTAGCACGCGGGTCACTCACAGCCCCTGGAGTTCGAGCTCCAGATCCACCGCGCTGCCGGTGCGGGCTCGTGCGCGCAGCACGTCCCCGGCAGCCAGCGCCTGCTGAAAGCCCCGCAGGCCCACGTTGCTCGACAGGTTGAGATCGAGGTACTCACCAAAGACGCTGACCGGCTCGAGCCGATCGACCACCGAAAGGCCGGTCAGGTACTGCATCACGTTGCCATAGCCTCGCGCGCTGCTGACACCGTGCACCCGGATCCGCAGCAGTCTCCCGCTGAACTCCTCCGGACGGATCGCCGCTTCCGCGGCCATCGCGGCAGCCAGCCGACCCATGCCGGCCGACAGCGTGGATTCAAGGGTCGTCCCACGCGTCTCCCAGCGCTGACTGCGGGCCATGCCGCTCAAGAGCCAGCGGGTCGTCCAGGTACCGCCGCTGAGATAGCTGCGCCCCAGGAGGAGCTGTCTGGCGCCATAACGTTCGGAAGCCGGGCGCAGCTGATCGGCAAAACCGCCCCAGACGTCGCTGACGCTGGCCAGCTGCTGGTCCTGAAGATCCATCAGCGGCAGCAGCAGCGGCACGCCGACGACGGCCGCATCTTCGACCATCAGGTCCAGCAGCGCGCCATCGCTGTCTGCCAGCCCAAGAAGATCGCGCTGCCCGTCACGCTCCACCGCCACCCACACCAGCGTTGCCGGTCGCTCCAGGGGCCACACCGGCAGCCCCAGGTCTCGCAGCCGATCGTTGGTGAGCGTGCTGTCGAACTGAACCTCGAGCCATCGTTCCCGCAGCTCGCCGGCGCCTCGGTCAACAAATCGATGAACCATCACCAGCGGCGCTACCGGGCCCAGCTCGCCAGCCTCCGCCAGCGCCTCCACCTGCAGCGGGTAGCCCGACAGCTTGCCGAGCACCTGCAGCAACGCCAGCCGATACCCGCCTTCCAGGCCATCAGCGGCCAGCTCGCTGGCGGGCACTCGGCCGACAAAAGGCTCGAAGCCTTTGGCCCCTAGCGTCGTATGCAGGGACAGAAGGAGAAGAAAAAGAAGGCGAATCACGGCGGTTGCGAGGCGAAATGAGATGGCCATTAAGATACCATAGCCCGCGGTCGTCGACGGCCGCCCTTACCGTTCCTAAACAGGCGTCAGCACCGTGAGTGACAGGCAAACGGCAAATTCCTCTCTCACCTACAAAGATGCGGGCGTGGACATCGACGCCGGCAACGCCCTGGTCGATCGCATCAAGCCGCTGGTCGCCGCAACCCGCCGCCCGGAAGTGCTCGCTGAGGTGGGGGGCTTTGGCGGGCTGTTCGCGCTGGATACCAACCGGTTTTCCGATCCGGTTTTGGTGTCGGGGACCGACGGCGTCGGCACCAAGCTGAAGCTCGCGACCGAACTCGACCAGCATGACACGATCGGTATCGATCTGGTCGCCATGTGTGTCAACGACGTGCTGGTCCAGGGAGCTGAACCGCTCTTTTTCTTGGACTATTTCGCCACCGGGCGGCTCGATCCAGCGATTGCTGAACGCGTGGTCGCCGGCATTGCGCAGGGCTGCCAGCTTGCGGGTTGCACACTGATCGGCGGGGAGACCGCTGAGATGCCCGACATGTACGCCGCGGGCGACTATGACCTGGCCGGCTTCACCGTTGGCGCGGTCAATCGGGACCGGCTAATCACGGGCCAGGCAACCCAGGCTGGCGACCAGCTTATCGGGCTGGACTCATCGGGGCCTCATTCGAACGGTTTTTCGCTGATCAGGCGCATTGTCGAACGGGCTCAGGCCCAGGACCCCGAAGCGCTGACTCGCAGCATCGACGGCCAGAGCCTCGGTGCAGCGCTGATGGCCCCGACCACCATCTACGTCAAGCCGGTCCTGCGTGCGCTACAAAGCCACGCGATTCACGCGATGGCGCACATCACGGGCGGCGGCCTGGCGGAAAACCTGCTGAGGGTGATCCCTGACGGCCTGGGAATTCATCTCGATCTGACCAGCTGCCCGTGGCCACCGCTGTTTCGCTGGTTGGCCAGCACCGGCAACGTGACGGCACCGGAGATGCGACGAACCTTCAACTGCGGAACCGGCTTCTGTCTGGTTTGCCCGCCGGCATCCGCGGATGCCGTCCTGAGAACACTCAAGGACGAAGGGCTGAGCGCTCGCCTGATCGGTGAGGTGGAAGCGGCTTCTGACGCTGAGCGCGTCCGCTACAGCGGACCTGAGCAGTGACAGAACAGCGGGCTGTGCCGGCGGGCGCGGCCGGCGATCCTCGCACAACCGATCTGAATCTCGCCGTCCTGATCTCGGGCCGTGGCTCCAACCTGCAGGCGCTGCTGCGTCATCAGGGCGCTTTCCGCGTCTCGCTGGTGATCAGCAATCGACCCGACGCAGAGGGGCTTGTTTACGCGCGTGAGGCCGGCGTTGAAACGGCGGTGATCGACCACCGGTTATTCGACGAGCGGGCGGATTTTGAACAGGCGTTGGCTGAGACGCTTTCGAGAAATAATCTTCAGCTAATTGTTTTAGCAGGATTTATGCGGATTCTTGGCGCAGCGTTTGTGAGTCGGTTTGTGGGTCGAATGATCAACCTGCATCCTTCGCTGCTGCCCGATTTCCGCGGCTTAAAAACCCATGAACGTGCGCTGGAAGCTGGTGTCAAAGAACACGGGGCAAGCGTTCATTTTGTAACCCCTGAGCTCGATGGTGGCCCCGTGATCGCCCAAATCACGCTACCCGTCGAGCCAGAGGACACACCCCAAACACTGGCCAGCCGCCTGCTGCCGCTCGAGCACAAGCTGCTGGTGTCGGTGGTTCGGTGGTTTGGCGAAGGAAGGGTCAGGTATGCAAACGGACAGGTCTGTTTTGATGGCGACACGCTCGCGCAGCCGCTTCGCGTGGCGGCGGCTGGCTCTGCTGGCAGCGGGCTGCCTGGCGCTGATCCAAGCGGCAACAGCTGAGGATGCCGGTCCGCCGTCCGTCGGGTACTGCCCGGCGCAGCAGCTGACGCCCTTTTCCGCGCGCTACGACGTCTACCGCAACGGTCGACTGCTGGGTCGGTCCGAGGCCTCGCTCAAGAAGTCGGGCGCCCAATGGACCTATCGGGTATCAACCGAGGCGAACCGGGGGCTCGCCGGATTTCTCGGTGGCAAGATCACCGAGCGAAGCCAGTTTGAGCTGGCGGACGACGGATCCCTGCTCTCTCGTGACTACGACTATCAGCAGGGTATTCGCTTTTCCCGACGCGAGGGACGCGCCCGTTTTGACTGGGACCGGCTGCAGGTAGAGGGCGTCTACAAGAAAAAGGACTTCATGCTGCCGCTGGTGGCTGGGCAGACCGACCGCATGTTGATCAATCTGAAGCTGATGCGCCAGCTCGCGGAGGGACAGCAGCAGTTTGCGTTTGAGACGGTTGAACGCGGCAACGTCCGTCAGCACACCTACACCCGCACCGACGAAGTCACCGTCACCGATACCAGCGAGGGGGAACTGCAGACCGTGCTGGTCAACCGACATCACAGTAACCCGCGGCGCCAAACGCGGTCCTGGCACGCCCCGAAACTCGGTTTTCTACCGGTTAGGCTGGAACAAATCGACGGTGACGACGACGAGGTGATCGAGATGCGGCTCACCGAATGGATCTGTGAACCCTGCCCGAGCGTGGGACCCTAAGATACGGGCGGGATCCTCCGCGGCAACGCCCGGTTGACCCTCAGGCGGCGCGATGTGAAGGCAGACGCTGGATGTTGGCGCCCAGTGCCTTGAGCTTCTCCTCGATGTTTTCGTAGCCGCGATCGATGTGATAGATCCGGTCGACGATCGTTTCACCTTCCGCCGCCAGGCCGGCCAGCACCAGACACGCGGAAGCGCGAAGGTCGGTAGCCATCAGTTCAGCGCCCGTCATCGACTCGACGCCCTTGATGATGGCGGTGTTGCCGCGGAGCTGGATATCAGCGCCCAGCCGCTGCAGCTCCTGCACGTGCATAAACCGGTTTTCGAACACGGTTTCCGTGATGGTCCCGGTGCCCTCCGCAATCGCGTTCAGCGCCGTGAACTGCGCCTGCATATCCGTGGGAAAACCCGGGAACGGCGAGGTGGTCACGTCCACCGCCTTGGGGCGTCGGCCGGCCATATCCAGCTCGATAAAATCTTCACCGATGGTCAGATGAGCCCCGCATTCGTCCAGCTTCGCGAGCACAACATCCAGCGTCTCGGGCCGAGCCTTGCGGACCTTGATGTGGCCGCCACTGATCGCGCCGGCCACCAGATAGGTGCCCGTCTCGATGCGATCGGGCAGCACCTCGTAGGGTGCGCCGCCAAGCCGCTCAACGCCCTCAACGACGATGGTGTTAGTGCCGGCCCCGCTGATGCGCCCGCCCATCGTGTTGACAAAATTGGCCAGATCGACCACTTCAGGCTCCTGGGCCGCGTTTTCGATGATGGTGGTTCCGTCCGCCAGGGCTGCGGCCATCATGATGTTTTCGGTGCCGGTCACCGTGACCATATCCAGCACGATCCGGCAGCCGCGCAGCCGGCCACGCGATACCGCCTTGATGTAGCCACCCTCGACCGAGATATCGGCGCCAAGCGCCCGGAGACCCTCGATATGTAGGTTAACCGGCCGGGTGCCAATGGCGCAGCCTCCGGGCAGGGACACGTTGGCCTGGCCGTAGCGAGCGACCAGCGGTCCGAGGACCAGGATGGATGCCCGCATGGTTTTAACGAGATCGTAGGGCGCGTAGAAGTGGTTGACGCTCGTCGTGTCCACGTGGAGGCGCATGCGCTCGTCCACGATGATCTCCGCCCCCATCTGGGCCAGGAGCTCGATGGTGGTCGTGACGTCCTGGAGGTGTGGCACATTGCCGATCTCGACCGGCTCATCGCACAGCAGGCTGCCGGCGAGGATGGGCAGCACGGCATTTTTGGCGCCGGACGCCACCACGCTGCCGCTCAGCGGACTGCCGCCGCGGATTACGATCTTAGCCATTAGCGACTCATTGCCCGGCTTCTCCAGGCGTTTGGGTTCGCAGGGCCAGGGCGTGTATCTCACCCCCCATCCGTTCACCCAGCGTGGCGTAGACCAGGCGATGGCGCTTGAGGGTTGCGACACCCTCGAACGATGGTGAGACCACCGTTGCAGAAAAATGCACGCCGTCATCACCGCTCACCACTACACTGGCGTCGGGTAGCCCCTGCTCAATCAGTTGCTTGATGGCCTCGCAATCCATAGACTTTCGCCCCTTGCCCGTTATCCGCTGGTTGTGTGCCGCGGGTTGCTGCGATCAACAGCAGCGTCTGAAATCCTGTGCCGGCCCGTCTGCCGCCACCTGATCGGTCGGTTGAGGCGGGCGATGTTATAGGAAATCTGGCACTACCGAAACCGTACCGGCGCTGGGCAGGATGCGCGGCGGGGCGGCGCTACACAAAATAATAAGAGACCCGAATTCACCTTGATGGACAACCCTGCACCACGCCTATGCTGCTTTCGCTAGGACTCATCGCGATCGGTTTTGTGTTCCTGGTATGGGGCGCAGATCGATTCGTGGCGGGGGCGGCAGCCACCGCGCGTAACCTGGGCGTGTCGCCGCTGATCATCGGCTTGACGGTTATCGGGTTTGGCACTTCCGCCCCGGAAATGGTGGTATCCGGGGTCGCCGCGCTCCGCGGCAATCCGGGCCTTGCGGTGGGTAACGCGGTTGGATCCAACATCGCTAACATCGCCCTGATCCTGGGGGTGGCGGCCAGTATTTATCCACTGCAGATCCACTCCGACACCCTTCGTCGCGAATATCCGATCCTGCTGGTGGTGTCCGTCCTTGCGCTGGTCCTGATGTTGGATCAGAACCTGGGCCGAATTGACGGCGCCATCCTGCTGTTCGGTCTGCTCCTGATGACCACCTGGATGGCCGCGATCGGCATGCAGCGCAGCGGGCCTGATCCCATCGCCGCGGAGTTTGCCACCGAAATACCCTCCGACATGTCCACACCCGTTGCGCTGGGCTGGCTGATGCTGGGCATGATCGTGCTGCCGGCGAGCTCCCACATATTGGTCCTGGGCGCTACGGACATTGCCCGAATCATGGGTGTGTCGGATGTGGTCATTGGCCTGACTGTTGTAGCGATCGGCACCAGCCTGCCGGAACTCGCCGCCGCCATCGCCAGCGTATTGAAGCGCGAGTACGAGCTGGTCATCGGCAATATCATCGGCTCTAACATGTTCAACCTGCTCGGCGTGTTGGGCATTGCGGCCAGCATCGAGCCGACCGCCGTCGACAAGACCCTCCTCTATCGCGACTACACCATCATGCTGGGCCTGTCGCTGATGCTGTTCCTGATGGCTTATGGCTTTAAGGGTCCGGGCCGAATCTCGCGTTTTTCCGGTGCAGTCCTGCTCGCGGCTTTTGTGGCTTACCAGGCGATGGTCTTTTACACTGAGCTGAATCAATAGACTGAAGCTGTCCGGTCACCGGAGCTCCGAACCCACTATGGAACCCATCCCGTCCAGGCTCGCCGGCCTGATTACCGGCACGATCCCGCTCGGACCCACACGCCTTGATGAGGCCGCCACACGAACGATGGCGAGGGCCGTCATTCGGACCGAGATGACCGCGGTCGAGGCGCTGCTCGGTCGTATCGACGACGACTTCCTCGCCGCGTGCCAGCTGATGCTGAGCTGTCAGGGCCGGATTGTAGTCATGGGCATGGGAAAGTCGGGCCATGTGGCCTCCAAGATTGCTGCAACCCTGGCCAGCACCGGTTCGCCCGCCTTTTTTGTTCATCCGGGCGAAGCCAGCCATGGCGATCTGGGCATGATCACCACCAGTGACGTTGCCCTCGCGTTATCCAATTCCGGTGAAACCGAAGAGCTCCTGACCATCTTGCCGGTGATCAAGCGCCTCGACGTGCCGCTGATTGCCCTGACCGGCAATCCGTCCTCCACCCTGGGACGGAACGCCACTCGCCACGTGGACGTGAGCGTTGATCAGGAAGCCTGCCCCTTGGGTCTGGCGCCGACATCGAGTACTACCGCTGCTCTGGTGATGGGTGACGCGCTGGCCATCTCGCTGCTGCACGCGCGTGGCTTCACGCAGGAAGACTTTGCGCGCTCCCACCCCGGCGGCCAGCTCGGCCGGCGCCTGCTGGTGCACATCAGCGATCTGATGCACGTCGGCGACGAGATTCCCAGAGTTCCCGCCGACACCCTGCTGCCGGCGGTCGTCGATGAAATGACCCGCAAGGGTTTTGGTATGACCGCCGTGGTCGACGAGCGGGACCAGCTGCTCGGTGTCTTTACCGACGGTGACCTTCGTCGAACGTGGGATCGCGGGGGCGACATCCGCCAGGTCCCGGTCAGGGAAGTCATGACCCTTCAGGGAATCACCATCGAGCCCAGCAAGCTGGCGGTCGAGGGGGCCCAGCTGATGGAGCGTCACGGGATTTCCAGCCTGCTGGTCGAAGAAGATGGTCAGCTCGTCGGCGCGTTGAACATTCACGACCTGCTGCGAGCCGGAGTCGTCTGACGTGACGGCCGCGGTGCCGGAGGCGGTTCAGCGCAAAGCGACCGCCGTTCGCCTCGCCGTGTTTGACGTCGACGGCGTCATGACCGACGGCCGCCTTTACTACGACGAAGCGGGCCGCGAGCTGAAGGCGTTTTTCACCCAGGATGGCCTCGGCCTCAAACACCTTATGCGGGCCGGGACGCTCGTCGGCATCATCACCGGCCGAGATAACCCGATCGTCAGCCATCGTATGGCGGAGCTCGGGATCACCCGCCTGGTGGCGGGCTGCGACGACAAAGGCCCGGCGCTCGCCGCCATGGCGGATGACGCCGGCGTCGACCTGTCCGAAACCGCTTATGTGGGGGATGACCTGATCGATGTACCCGCCCTTAAGCGCGCCGGGCTGGCCATCTCGGTTCCCAACGCCCACGCAAGCGCGCTGGCGGTTGCTCACTGGGTCACGCCCCGGCCCGGCGGCAATGGAGCGGTCCGGGACGTATGTGACCTCATCATGCCGACCGGCGCCGCCGGCTGACGACGGCCGTTGCAGTCTCGTACCCGCTTTGTTGCCGCGGCCCTGGGGCTGGCGATCACGTTCTGGCTGGCGTCGAGCCTTCGCGAGCCCGAGGAGGTGGAGACTTTGCCCGCCGCGCGGTCGGATTATCTGCTGGAGGAGTTTGATCTGCTGGTGATGGATCCAAGCGGTCGACCAAGCTTCCGCGTCCAGTCGCCCTATCTTGAAAAGAATCAAGAGGACGAGTCGGTCACGATCACCACGCCTCACCTGACGCTCTTTGAGGCGGGCGAGGTGACCTGGCAGATGCAGTCGGACAGCGCCTGGATCAACCGGGAGGGAGACGAAATCTGGCTGCCGGGGCCGGTTAAGCTGGCTTCGGAACAAGCGCCGCTGACCATTGTCAACACCTCTGACGTCACCGTGCTGCCGCAGGAGAATCTCGCCAGCTCCGAGGCAGCCGTCGAAGTCATTCGCGCGGACATGCGGTCTGAGGGTGTGGGATTTGAAGTAGACCTGTCCCGCCAGCAGTTCGATATACTCAGCCAGGTTAAAGGCTTCTATGAACCACCGAGCTGACATGAAAAAGCGTTCTGTGCTTCTGCTGTGCGCCAGCCTGATGAGTGCTGCCGCCTGGGCTCGCACCGAAGATCGTAACCAGCGCGCGGAGTTTCGAGCGGGACGGTCAACGGAAAACGCGGGCGTCGTTGAGTTCAGCCGCGGTTTCGAGCTGACCCAGGGTAGCCTGACGATCACCAGCGACAGCGCCCGGGTGTTCCGCGACGACAAGGGGGCGCTGGTACGCATCGAGATCATCGGCAAAGAGAGCGAACCGGCGCGCTGGCGCGAAGAGCTGGACGACGGCAGCCCGCTCGACGGCCGGGCTGAGCGTATCGACTACTTCCTGCAGGACGAGAAGGTCACGCTGATCGGCCAGGCTCAGGTCCGTAAGGCCGGTGACGAGATGCGCGCCGAAACGATTAACTACGATCTCAATACACAGCAGCTGGATGCCGGTGGCGACAGCGACAAACCCGTGCTGTTCATCTACACCCCGCCGCAGAAGCCGGCGGACGGCTGACGCAAGCCTTTAACGCTTCTCAACCCGGCTGATGTCGATCCTCCGCGCGGACACCCTGTCCAAAACCTACAAATCCCGCGCTGTGGTCGACGGCTGTTCGGTCACCGTTCGCCAGGGTGAAACGGTCGGCCTGCTGGGCCCAAACGGCGCCGGCAAGACCACCTGCTTTTACATGATGGTGGGCCTGGTCCGTTGCGACTCGGGAACCATCTGGCTCGACGAGCAGGACATCACGGGTATGCCCATGAACCGCCGAGCGCACCTTGGCATCGGCTACCTGCCTCAGGAACCGTCGATCTTTCGGCAGCTCAGCGTGCGGGACAACATCATGGCGATCCTTCAGCTGCGCAAGGGGCTCAGCCGGGGCGACCGCCGTGCGGAACTCGAACAGTTGCTCGACGAGCTGCAGGTGGGACATCTGGCGGGTCAGAAAGGCATCACGCTCTCCGGCGGCGAACGCCGGCGCGTCGAGATCGCCAGAGCGCTGGCCGCGGCGCCGCGCTACATGCTGCTGGACGAACCTTTTGCCGGTGTTGACCCGATCTCCATCAACGAAATCCAACGCATCGTGAATCATCTGAAGGCGCGAGGTATCGGCGTGCTTGTCACTGATCACAACGTGCAGGAAACCCTCAAGATCTGCGACAGCGCCTACATTCTGAGCGAAGGCAAGGTACTTGCCGAAGGGTCACCCGCTGAGGTTCTCGCCAACAAGCAGGTGCGTGACGTTTACCTGGGTCAGGATTTCAACCTGTGATCGTTCACGGGCAAAAATTCCGGCGGGTTTCCGACACGGTTCTTTACAAGCCATGTACTAGGCAAGTGCGGTAGCGAGGCATAAAATGGACTCGCAAGCCCGTCTTGAGACGTGGCATTACCGAATCAACGGCGTAGCCCCTTGAACGGTCTTCAGGCACAGATACGGTGAAACCCGCCCTACAACTGCGTCTTGGGCAACAGCTCAACATGACGCCCCAGCTGCAGCAGGCCATCAAACTGCTGCAGCTTTCTTCTCAGGAACTCGAAACCCAGCTCCTGGAAGCGCTGGAAACCAACCCCCTGCTCGAACGCGAAGACCTGGAGCTCACGCCGGCGGCCGGGACGGACGATACCGCCGGCGATCGCGCGACGGTCGACGAGCGCACGGTCGAGACTACCGCTACCGAAGAGATCGGTGTTGACGCGGAAAAAGATGCCTTCACCACACCCGATACGCAGCCTGACGCCGGCCCCGACGTGGACGCGGACACGGATAACATCCTCTATGAGGAGCGTTACGCAGCCTCTACGACCAGCACGACCCGCAGCAGCGGCGACTTCAGCGACCGACCCATGGACTTCGCTGACAGCGACCAGGATACGCTCGCTGAGCACCTGCTTTGGCAACTCAACCTGAGCCATGCCCTGCCCCGCGACGTGGCCATCGGCGTGGCGATCATCGACGCGATTGGTGACGACGGTTACCTCACAGAGACGGTTGAAGCGATTCGTATGAGTCTGCTGCCGGAGTGGGAGGTGGAAAGTGATGAGGTGGAGGCTATGCGTCACCGTATTCAGCATTTTGATCCGCTTGGTGCCGCCTCGAGTTCACTCCAGGAATGCCTGACGATTCAGCTGGCGACACTGGCCGACGATACCAGCGGCCTCAGGGTCGCCAGCAAGATTGTTGACCAAGGCCTGGACCTGCTCGCCAAGCAGGACATCGTCGGACTGCGGCGCAAGCTGTCGCTGACCGACGACCAGCTGCGACAGGGCATCGAGCTGGTCCGATCGCTGGAGCCGCGCCCGGGCGCCCATTTCTCGTCGACGCCCACCGAATACGTGACCCCGGACGTGGTGGTCGAAAAACGCGCCGGCGTGTGGATTGCGCGGCTGCCCGAAGACACCATGCCGCAGCTGCGGGTCAACGATTTTTATGCCGGCATGATCGGCAAAGCCAGCAAAGAAGACTCAAACTATCTCCGGGGCCAGCTGCAGGAAGCCCGCTGGCTGATCAAGAGTCTGGAGGCACGAAACGAAACTCTGCTGAAGGTGGCCAACGCGATCGTCCGATACCAGTCAGATTTTTTCGAGCTGGGCCCGGAGGCGATGAAGCCTCTGGTTTTGCGGGAAGTGGCCGATACCATCGATATGCACGAGTCGACGGTGTCTCGAGTGACAACGCGCAAGTACATGGTCACCCCGCGGGGGATCTTTGAATTCAAATATTTCTTTTCCAGCCATGTCGGCACGAGCGACGGCGGAGAGATGTCGGCAACCGCCATCCAGGCGATGATCAATCGACTGGTTGAAGGTGAACCGCCGGCCAAGCCGCTCAGCGACAGCAAGCTGGCTCAGCTGCTGAACGACCAGGGCATCGACGTCGCCCGACGCACGGTCGCCAAGTACCGAGAGGCGCTGAACATTCCCTCATCATCCCGACGTAAGCGGTTGATGTAATTTCATAAGGAGGAGCGTGTCATGCAAATCAATCTCACCGGACGCAATATCGATATCACGCCGGCCCTTCGCAAGAAGGTAGAGAGCCGATTCAAGCGGGTGGTGAAACACTTCGATCATCTGCTCGATGTGCATGTCATCCTGGGCGTTGACCGTCATCAGCAGCACGCTGAGGCGACCCTCAACGGCAGCGGCAAAAAGTTTTTTGCTGATGCACAGTCCGAAGACATGTACGCCTCCATCGACATGCTGGTCGACCGTCTCGACCGGCAGGTCATCAAATATAAAGAGAAACTGCGGGATCACAGTGGCGACGTGCCGCTGAAATCCATGGGCACGAACTGACCGTTCGCTTCAGCGGCAAATCGAACAATAAGGCGAAGAAAGGCATCTGCCATGCTGATATCGGATCTGATCAACCCTGAGCGTATCGCCATTGACGTGAGGGCCAGGAGCAAAAAGCGGGTTCTGGAGGTCGCCGCGGCGTCACTTTACCCCGCCGCCGAGGGCATCGAGGAGCGAACCGTGTATTCCGGGCTCTGCGCGAGAGAGCGCATCGGTACCACCGCATTAGGGCAAGGCGTGGCCCTGCCCCACTGCCGCCTGGCTGAGCTGCCCGCGGCAGCCGGCTGCCTGCTGAAGCTCCATGACCCGGTGGACTTCGACAGCAGCGACGGCAAACCCGTCGATCTGGTGTTTGCTCTGATGGTGCCGGAATCTCATGAAGACCAGCACCTGAAGCTGCTCGCGCTGGTCGCCGAGACGTTCCATGACGCCGAGCGGCGCGACCAGCTCCGGGCCGCCGACAGCCCGGAGCACGTCATGGAGTTGCTTGAATCCTGGGAAATGCAGCAGGTCTAGTGTCCTGTCACGTTAATTGGTTGCATTTCAGGGCTCCCTTCGGGCGCGCACCACAAGGCCTGGAGCGGCGTTGCGAGCCTTGGCCAGGGAACCACCCTGGCCGGCGCCTCGCGCCTAACTCCAGGGCCTTGTGGACACGCGCTGAAACTCAACGAATTAACGTGACAGGACACTAACCCCCGCCTGATGAATGGGCGCATCACCTCGGGCGAGATTTTTGCCGCGCTAAAGGATCGCTTTAGTCTGACCTGGGCGGCAGGACAGAGCGGTGCGGAGCGCGCCTTGTCGAGCCAGGCGACCGAGGGCCCAAGGCCGTCGCTGGCAGGCTTCCTGAACGTCATCCATCCCAACAACATTCAGATTCTCGGCGCGGAGGAAGTCGCGTATCTCGATACGCTGGAAGCACGGCAGCGCTGGGAGTCCATCGCGCGCATTGTTGCCAACGATCCCATCGCCGTCCTGATCAGCGACTCGCTACCCCTGCCCGATGATCTGCGGGAGGCTGCGGAAGAGTCCGGGACGCCCCTGTGGGCCTCTTCCGCGGCAGGCGTCGAGCTGGTAAGCCACCTGCAGCACATGCTGTCACGCCGCGTGGCTCGAAATACCTCGGTGCACGGCGTCTTTATGGAGGTTTTCAGCCTGGGAGTGCTGATCACCGGCGACAGCGGGGCAGGCAAAAGTGAGCTAGCCCTGGAGCTGATCACGCGCGGCCATCGCCTCGTGGCGGACGACGCGCCCGACATGACGCTGATCGGCCCCGACGTGATCGACGGCACCTGCCCACCGCTGCTGCGCGATTGTCTGGAGGTTCGAGGCCTCGGCGTCCTCAACGTTCGCGCCATGTTTGGCGATAGCGCGATCATCGCCAACAAGTACCTGCGGCTGATCATCCATCTACGCCTGATGGACGCTGAAGCCATCCGCCACGCCGAGATGGACCGCCTGCGAGGTGAACAAAGCGAACGCGAAATCCTGGGCATCGGCATACCGCAGATCACCGTTCCGGTAGCGCCCGGCAGAAACCTGGCGGTATTGGTGGAAGCAGCGGTGCGAAATCACGGTCTTAAGATGAGTGGCTATGACGCCGCCGATGAATTTCTCAAACGACACCAGCAGGCGCTAAAGGATCAATCATGAGTCCCAATCCGGACGAGGAACCCAGCTCAGAGCTTGTGATCGTGACCGGACTGTCCGGTTCCGGCAAATCCGTGGCGATGACAACGCTCGAAGACCTGGGCTATTTTTGCATCGATAATTTGCCGCTCGGGCTGATCGACGCGCTGCTGGATCATAACTTCGGACGACCCGAACCCCTGCCAAAAATTGCCCTGGGCCTGGACGTTCGGGGCCAGCGACAAAGCCTGAGGACGCTGGGGGATACGCTTGCCGCAACTCGCGAGGCTCACCCCAAAACCAGCATCTTTTTTCTGACGGCCGACGACGCCACCCTGCTGAAACGCTATTCCGAAACTCGCCGTCCCCATCCGCTGCACCATGCGGACCAGTCGCTGGCCGAAGATATCGCTCGCGAGCGGGAGCTGCTGATGCCTGTCGCTGAACACGCCGACTTTACGCTCGACACCAGCCAGCTGAGCGTGCACCAGCTCCGTCGCGAAATCTGCAACGAGCTGGGAGCCGGCAGCCGCCCCACCGTGCTGCTGATCGAGTCGTTTGCCTTCAAACGCGGCGTCCCGCCGGACGTCGACTTTGCCTTCGACGTGCGCTGCCTGCCCAATCCTCATTGGGAACTGCACCTGCGGCCACTCACGGGCCGCCAGCAGGAGGTCAAAGACTTTCTTGCCGGTCACGCTCAGGTGGAGGAACTGGTGGCGGACTACTGCGCCTGCCTCGAGCGCTGGCTGCCGCAGTTCGAGGCCGACAACCGGAGCTACCTCACGGTGGGCATCGGCTGCACCGGCGGCAAACACCGGTCGGTCTACGTCGCTGACGCCATCGCCGATCACTTCGGCAAGCGCCGCGACCATGTGCTGACCTATCACCGGGAGCTGCTGTGAGCAGCCTGCTGTTGATCACCCACGGGGACCTCGGCGCCTGCCTGATCGCTCAGGCTCGACACGTGATCGGCACGCTGGGGCTCACCATCCGTGTGCTGGGCGTGGAACCCGACGCAGACCCGGCGATGGTCGAGCAGCAGGCTCGAAGCCTGTGTGAAGACCTGGGACCCGACTCGGTGATCCTGACCGACGTTTACGGCGCCACGCCGAGCAATATTGCCCACCGCGTGGCTGACGGACGACCCGTGGTTCACGGACTGAACCTGGCCATGCTGCTGCGAGGCCACAACTACGCTGACCTCAGCCCCGACGAACTGGCCAGCCACATGGTCAGCGGTGGCCAGCGGTCGATCTTCAGCGGCGATCAACCGCCGGACCCGTATTAACTTGAGGGCCCAGGAACGATGCCTGAAATCACCGTCGAAATTTGTAACCAGCTCGGCCTGCATGCCCGGGCCGCGGCTCGGCTCGTTAAAACGGCAAGCAGCTTTTCCAGCGATGTTCGCATCGGCAACGGCGAGCGCCAGGTCAACGCCAAGTCGATCATGGGTGTTATGATGCTGGCAGCCGCCAAAGGCACCAGCGTCACTCTCGAGGCGACGGGAGAGGATGCTGACGAGGCCCTGACGGCACTGACTGATCTGATCAACAACCGTTTCGGAGAGGCTCAATAGCGGCGCATTCGCGTCCCGGGGAAGTTTCCAGCAGGACTTGTCGTGAGCGCCCCTCCCAGGGAGGTTTATGGCGCTAGCGATCTACGGCACCGGTGTTTCTTCTGGCATTGCCATCGGTCGGGCCCACGTGGTCCGGGGGCGGCGGCTGGATACGCAGGAACACCCGATCGAACCCGATCAGGTTGACCGTGAGGTGCGCCGATTTCGCCTGGCCGTCGGCCGGGCCAGCGAAGATCTACGGCGTGTCCGACGCCAGCTTCCGGCGGACACGCCGGTTGAAGTTACCGAATTTCTCGATATCCACGTGCTGATGCTGGAGGACACCTCAATCGCTGACGCACCGGCTGACATTATCGCCGAGCAGCAGTGCAACGCCGAGTGGGCGATCAACGTCCAGTGCAACCGGCTGAAAGCGGTGTTCGAGGAAATGGAAGACCCGTACATCCGCAGCCGGGCGAATGACGTGGACCAGGTGATCGGCCGGGTCCTTAGCCAGCTCGCCGCGGAGGGTGCCGACGAGTACGTGGGCGGCCATTACCGGGGTCTGGTGCTGGTGGCCCAAGATGTCGACCCAGCCAGCTTCCTGCTGCTTTATCAGGAGGGTATCGCTGGCCTGGTCACCGAACATGGCGGCCCACTCTCCCACACGGCCATTCTCGCGCGGAGCCTCAAAATGCCGGCGGTCATGGGACTTCGCCACGCCCCGAGGCTGATCAGTGAAGGGGAACTGCTGGTGCTGGACGGCCAGCGGGGCGTTACGTTGGCTGATCCGGGTCGCACCGTGCAGCGCCACTACCGGGAGAAGCTGCGCCAGGAGTCGGCGCGACAGTCGTTGCTGCAGCAGGTGCGGCGCCAACCGACACAAACGGTTGACCGGTGCCCGATCCGACTCCAGGCCAACGTGGATCTGGCGGAGGACATGGCTCTGGCCAAGCTCAACGGGGCGCAAGGCGTTGGGCTGTTCCGTACCGAATACCTGTTCCTCAATCGGGAAACGCCGCCGGACGAAGAGGAACAGTTCCAGGCTTACGCCGCGCTGGTCGGCAAACTGGGTGACGGCGCAACCACCATCCGAACGCTGGACCTGGGAGCCGACAAACAGGTGGACTCGGTGCGAGCGCCCGATAGTTCTCTGATCAACCCTGCCCTGGGACTACGGGCCGTGCGGCTCTGCTTAAGCGAGCAGGAGATGTTCCTGTGTCAGCTTCGCGCCATTCTCCGCGCGACCGCGCTGGGCCCGGTGAACATTCTGATCCCCATGCTCTGCAACACCCAAGAGCTGTTTCAGGTCAAAGCGTTGGTCCAGCAGGCTGAGCGCGAGCTGAAGGCTGAAGACGTGCCGGTTGGCCAGTACCAGCTTGGAGGCATGATCGAGGTGCCGGCTGCGGCCCTTTCCGCCCGCACGTTTGCCAAGAATCTGGATTTTCTGTCGATCGGCACCAATGATTTGATCCAGTACACGCTGGCCATCGACCGCATCGATGAGCAGGTGGGCTACCTATACGATCCGCTCCACCCCGCAGTTCTCAAGCTTCTCCAGCTTACGCTGGACGCCGCGGCGGCCGTTGGCACGCCCGTTTCGCTGTGTGGCGAGATGGCGGCTGACACCACTTACACACGGCTGCTCCTCGGCCTGGGACTGCGCGACTTCAGTGTTTCTCCCGCTCGACTGCTCGAGGTCAGGCAGGTGGTCAACGGTACGGACCTGTCGGAAATCAGCGCCCTGACGCGCCGCATCATGCGCGCATCCCACCCCGCACGGATTGCCGCGCTCGTACGAGAGCTGAACGAGGCGTAGGCACCCTACCAACCGCCGTTCACGGCAAGCCGCGCGGGGCGTGACCCCGATCGAGTTTTCACGGACAATCCCTGCTCGACTTGGGGCCAAGGGCTGTCCAGATGGCTGAATACGTACGCAGAGAGAAGTCCGAGCAGCAGCTGCAGCTGCTGAACGACGCGCTGCGCAGCGGCCGCCTCCAGCCCGTCAAACGCATTCTTAAGGCCCTCTCGGCCGGCGAAATTGCCGATCTGCTCGAGTCGTTGCCGCCCGATCGTCGGGCCGTCGTCTGGGATCTGACCGACGCGACGCTGGACGGCGAAATTCTCGTCCATCTGAACGACGAGGTGCGTGCCTCGGTTATCGAATCCACCGAGGACGCTGAGCTGGTCCAGGCGACCACCGAGCTGGAGCTCGACGATCTCGCCGACATCATCAACGACCTGCCGGACCAGGTGACCGAGCAGGTGCTCACGGTGATGGACCGGGAGGACCGGGAGCGCCTGGAGCAGGTGCTGCTTTACCCCGAAGACAGTGCCGGCGGCATGATGAATCCGGAGGTCATCACGGTCCGCGCGGACGTCTCGCTCGACGTGGTGCTGCGTTTTCTCCGGCGCCGCGACAGCATGCCGGCACTGATCGACCACCTGTTTGTGATCGATCGCTACGGCCACTATATCGGCCGCCTCGCGCTGACCGACCTGCTGACCAAAGACCCACAGCTGAGCGTCCGCGAGGTGCTGGACAGCGAAGTTCCGGCGATCGGGGTGAACACGCCGGCTAACGAGGTGGCGACAGCGTTTGAACACCAGGACTGGGTGACGGCGCCAGTGGTGGACGATCGCAACCAGCTGGTCGGCACCATCACCATCGACGATGTTGTGGACGTGATCCGGGAGGAAGCCGAGCACAACGTGCTCGCAATGGCGGGCCTGGACGAAGAAAACGACATGTTTGCGCCCGTACTGGCCAGCTCCCGGCGTCGTGCGGTGTTTCTCGGCCTCAATCTGGTGACGGCGCTTTTTGCCTCCTATTTCATCAGCATCTTCGGCGCGACCATCGAGCGGGTTGTCGCGCTCGCGTTTCTGATGCCCGCAGTGGCGTCGATGGGCGGCATCGCGGGCACGCAGACCCTGACGCTGATCGTCCGCGGGATGGCGCTGGGCCAGGTTGGTACCGGCAACACGGTTGCCCTGCTCAATCGGGAGCTGGCGGTCGGTTTTCTCAACGGCCTGCTGTGGGCGCTGGTGATCGCGCTGGTCGCCGTTTTCTGGTTTAAGGACGGCACCCTGGCGATGGTGGTGGCAACGGCCATCTTTCTGAACCTGCTGGCGGGCGCCGCCTCCGGCGTGTTTGTGCCCATTGTGCTCAGGCGCATGTCCATCGACCCCGCCCTGGCCGGCGGCATGGTCCTCACCACGGTCACCGACGTGGTCGGCTTTGTGTCTATCCTCGGTCTGGGAACGCTGCTGCTTACCTGACGGCCGCGCGAAGATAAGCCGGCTCGATCGCCTCGGGCGCCACGGCCGCCGTGCCAAGCTCGCGGGCAATATGCAGCGCTGCTTTGGCGGAGGGGTAACAGTCGATGAGTTCTCCGGCCACCCGATCATCGCTACCCAACGCCACCCGCAGTTCCTCGCCGTAGGCACCCGCTCCCGGTCCGGCCAGCAGCCAGTCGCCGGCCGGCAGGGTCAGCTCAGTCGGATTACACACCTGCTCCTCGATAACGGGCTTTCCCACAGACTGCTGAAACTCAAAGGCGCCGGCATAGACTTGGTTCATCCGGGCGTCAAGCAGCGCTGCGACACGGGGCTGATCGGCTTCCAACGACGCGTTGAGCGCGAGCGACTGCAGCGTCGATACCGGGATGAGTCCTTTGTCGGCACCCAGGGCCAGCCCCTGCGCCGCGGCAATGCCGATCCGCACGCCCGTGAACGACCCAGGACCTCGGGTGACGACAATCGCGTCGACGCTGGCCATCGTGAAGCCCGCTTCACCAAGCAGATCATCGACCATCGGCAGCAGGCAGCTGGCGTGCTGCCGGGGCGCCACCGTGAACAGCTCCCGAAGCTCCATCGCTTGTGAAAGGGCTACGGAGAACGCCTCGGTGGCGGTATCGATCGCAAGCAGTACCTGACTCAAAAGTGGGTTTACCTTGGGAAATGTGCGGGCAGCGGTCCACCATTATTCCCCACTGAGCATCACTTGGGTATCGTGCGACGCTCGCTTCCGCGAAGGGCGTCATGGTGAGGTTTGCGGCGACGACCTGACCCGCCTAAGCTACGCGTCGGTGACGTGCCCAGTGGCGCTGATCGGCCACCTATCTCTTAACACGGCGACCTTGAGACACTCATGAACCTATCGACCCTGCTCCTCCTCGGCTGGCTCCTGCCGCAGCAGATGAATCCGGCATCCGACAACGCGGGCTACAGGCTAGCCGGGCCGCTGACCCAGGGTGCGGTGCTTTTTGGCCAAACGGAGGCAGGCGCGAGCGTGATGTTGGACGGTGAGGTTGTGCCGGTCGATCCACTGGGACAGTTCCTGCTGGGCTTCGGGCGAGATGCCGCCGCAAAGGCGGTGCTGGAGGTGACGCTGCCCGACGGCAAGCGGAGCCGTCAGACGCTGGCCATTGCGCGCCGCGACTACGCGATCGAACGGATTGACGGTTTGCCACCGGCCAAGGTGACGCCGCCCGATTCTGTCCGGCAGCGAATTGCCGACGACAATGCTCAGGTGCGCCGGGCTCGGGCTTTGCGCGAACTGCGAGATGATTTCAGCGATGGATTCATCTGGCCCGCCAAAGGTCGAATCAGCGGCGTGTACGGGTCGCAGCGGATTCTCAACGGGCAGCCTCGTCGACCGCATTACGGTATCGACATCGCGGCGCCAACCGGCAGTCCGGTGCTGGCTCCGGCGGCGGGCACGGTAACCCTCGCCCACCCCGACATGTATTACTCCGGCGGCACGCTGATTGTCGATCACGGCCACGGGCTAAGCTCGACCTTCCTGCATCTCGACCAGATTGACGTTGAGGTGGGTCAACGGGTTGAGCAGGGGGAGGTTATCGCCACCATCGGCGCGACCGGTCGGGTGACGGGCCCACATTTGGACTGGCGCATGAACTGGGGCAAAGAGCGTGTCGACCCAGAGCTGCTGGTGCCCTGCCGCCCCCGTGCGGCCCGACCCTGCGAGAGCAAGCCCTGACCCGCTAGCGGAAGCGACAGACACCCCGCATGACGGACTAGCAGCGTGTTGAAAAACGGAGTTTTTCTGCGCGCTGCAACCGGAAACTAGTCGGGCCACTCCCAGGGAGGCTCATCGAGCATCCCCTGACCCAGGACCTGGGTCTGACCTAAATGCTTGTCGAGCGCGATGCTGTGGCATCTTTCGTCTTTCTCGATCCCGGCCACCAGCCGAGTTGCGTGCGACACCACAATCAGCTGGCTGTGGTCTGCAGCCCGTCGGATCAGTCGGCTCAGCGCGGGCAGCAGGTCGGGGTGAAGGCTGGTTTCCGGTTCGTTGAGGACAATCAGCGGCGGGGGCCGCGGGGTCAGCAGCACCGCCACCCACAGGAGAAAGCGCAGCGTCCCGTCGGACAGCTCCAGCCCACTGAGCGGACGCAGCAGACCAGGCTGGTGCAGGCTGACGGCAAAACGGTGGTCGCTGGACACGTCAATGTCGAGCTTTGCGCCAGGAAACGCGTCGTCAATGGCCTCGTCTAGCGCGTCATCGTCCCCGATCTCGCGAATCGTCTGCAGCGCCGCGGCCAGCTGGCTGCCCTCATCGTCCAGTACGGTGGTGCGGGTGCCGAGCTGCGCCTGCCGGGCGGGCGCCTCAGCATCGGCCCGGAAATGGTCGAAGAAGCGCCAACCGCCGATGGCATCGCGGACCCTCAGCACCTCCGGCGCCTGACTCGGATCGGCCAGGTGGTTGAACAGACTCTCGAACATCGGCAGGTGCTGCGCCACTACCTGCCAGCTCCGCCCTTGCCGCACCTTGGCGATCGCCGCCGTGCGATCGACCAGCGCCGCTGACGGCCGATAAAACTCCCCGCTGAAGATGGTTTCGCGCTTGATCTCAGGGTCGAGCTCGAAAGCCGTAGGCCCGAGACTGCCGGGCGGAACCAGGCCCAGCGAGATGGTGTAGCCGAAGTCTTCGCCGGCAAAACCCAACCGCAGCTGCGCGGGGCCGTCGCTCACCGTGCCCTGAACCGGGATTTCTCCCGCCCGCATGCCTCGAGAAAGGGTGCCAGGGCCGGCCCAGAAGGTGGACGGCAGGCCGCCCTCTCGGGCCAACGATTGGATGACGCCTCCGTGCGCAGTCTCAGCGAGCAGCCGCAACGCCCGGTAGACGTTCGATTTTCCGCATCCGTTGGGCCCCGTGATGACGTTGAGCGGGCCCAGGGCCACGGAGAAATCCAGCAGCGAACGATAGTTCGCGATGGCGATGGCATTAATCACCTGGCTTCAGGCTTCGCCGCTTCGCCCGCCAGGCGGTCATAAGCTGTCGCCAGCGGCCGGCCTCCCGCTGATCCGTCGCCCGCGCCAGGACGGTTCTCTCGGCGACCGCAAGGTAGATACCCGCATGGCCGCCCCCCGAAGGGCCGACGCCTTCCTCACCACCACCGTGTTGCCAAAGGTGACGAGCCGCGGCTGACTGATGTTCTTGCTCTTTGAGCTGCGCCCGCCGGAGCTGCGTCTGGGCCGTCAGGTCGAGCGGCCAGGGAGCGCGCCCCAGCTCCGAGAGCTTATGCAGCTTGGCTACCCACCCGAGCAGCACCACGTTTTGCCAGGCTGCCGTAGGTGACTCGCCCGCCGGGGTCAATTCCTGCTGAGGATCGAGAGCTGCTAAAGGCGCTGCAAAGTCTGCCAGCCATTGCAGGAGTTCCGACCGATCCGCCGGGGTCTGACCCTGAAGGATCGCCGCGACAACCGACAGCGGACCGTCGAGCTTCGGCCAGACGAAGTTTTGATTGCTGTCCTCGGCGGACGCGCTCGTCGACAGACCCAGCAACGCAGCGTCCGCCAGGAGGCTCTTGGTGACCGGATGTCTTGGGGCGCCCTCTCGGAGCCGTTTCCACTCCTCAAACCACCAGGTCATTTTGGTCATCGCAACACCCGTCTCCCGAATGACCGTCAGTTCGCTCAGCTCGTCGAGGAGCAAAAACTGGGCGGCCACCGCGCGCTGCAGCGCCGGCGGTACAAACACCCGCGTCAGCAGGAGCTCTGGGACGTTACGCCGCAGGCGATCATCAAGGTAATAGTCCACGGCATCAGTCACCACCGGTGTCCTCCGCACGCGTTGAGACCGTGTCCGCAGCCTTCATGTCCTCCGCACTTTCCGGCCGACGAACCGGCGACTCCACCGCTCCAGGGATCTGAATCTCACGCCGTTCTTCAACGCCCAGTTCCGTCAGCCTGCGGGCCGACGGCAGCACCTGGCGTTCGAGGGACCCGACGCTGCGATTGTAATGATCCACGCTGTTGCCTAAGGCTTTCCCCAGCTTGGCAACGTGCTCAGAGAAGATGCCCACTCGCTTCTGAAACGTTTCGGCCAGGCGACGGATCTCACCGGCGTTTTCGATCATCGCCACCTGGCGCCAGGAGAATGCAATCGCTCGCAGCAGCGCCACCAGACTGGTGGGCGTCGCCAGGATGACCCGCTGCCTGAGCGCCTCTTCGAGGAGCTGGCCATCACGCTCTAGCGCCACCGCCAGAAACTGCTCACCCGGGATGAACAGCACGGCAAAGTCCGGGCTCTTGCTGAACTGCTCCCAGTACGCTTTGTCCGCGAGCTGCTTCACCCGAGCCTGCACGTTTCGGGTGTGCTGGTGCAGCGCGGCCTCGCGCGCCTGCGGATCGCTGGCCGCCTGGGCGGTCAGGTAAGCATCGAGCGGCGTCTTGGCGTCAACCACAATGTCACGCTTGTCCGGCAGATGGATCACCATGTCCGGCCTGAGCTGGCCCTGGTCACCCTGCACCGAAACTTGCTCGGTGAAATCACAGCGATCCACCATGCCAGCCAGCTCAACCAGTCGGCGTAGGGTCATTTCTCCCCAGCGTCCACGGACTTCCGGACGCCTCAGCGCCTGCACCAGATTGCGTGTTTCTGCCTGCAGCGTCTGCTGGTCCTGGGTCATCAGCGCCAGGTGTTTCTCGAGCGAGCTGAACGCGGTACGACGCTCCTTCTCCAGCTCCCGGATTTGAGCCTCGGACTTGCGCAACGTTTCGCTGATGGGCTTCACCAGCTCGTTGAGCGCCTGCTGGTGCTGGCCGAAGCTGTTGTCAGCCTGCTGTTGATGCCGGCGAAAGCGTTCCTCGGCCAGGCGCATAAAAGACTCGGCGTTGCGCTTAAGCGCCCGGCCGGACAAGAGAGAAAAGCTGGCTTCCAGCCGCTGCTGGCTGTCTTCGAAGATACGCTCGCGTTCGTCTGACAGCTGTCGGCTGGCGTCAGCCTGGGCGGCAAGCGTGGCGATTTCTGCCTCCAGTTCTGCGGTGCGTCGGGCAGCCCGCAGCGCTACCACCGCATAGGTGAGGCCACACCCCAAGGCAAACGCCAGGACCATCAGTAGCAGCGTCTGATCCGAGGAGCTGAGCTGCGCCCACCAGTCCGTCAAACAGATTCCCCGGAAGACAGCGCCAGGCCGAGCAGCGCCGGCAGTTCGTGAGCCTCCTGAATCACGGCATCTGCGCCCCAGGTGACGGGATGGTCGTCAGGCGTAAAGTAGCCGTAGGCTGCAGCGACCGCGGCGCAGCCAGCCGCTCGGGCCGCCTGGATATCCCGCTGGTCGTCACCGACATAGACGCACGATTCAGGCGCCACACCCATGCGACGACAGGCTTCCAGCAGTCCATCCGGAGCCGGCTTGCGGGTCGGCAGCGTATCGCCACAGATCAGCGCGGCGCAGCGGACTCTCAGCCCCAGCGAGTCCATCAGCGGCTCCGCGTAGATGGACGCTTTGTTGGTCACCACACCCCAGGGCCAGTCGTGCGATTCGATCATTGTTAGGAGATCTGCCACACCGGGAAAGAGGCCGCTTTTTTCGCTGAGGTTTTCGCCATAGCGCGCCAGAAACCGACCCAGCAGCTCAGCCTGTTCCACGGGGCTTGCGTCGGGAAAAGCGGCGCCGACGACACCGGCGCCACCTTTGGATACGTACTGGCTCAGCCAGGGCCCATCCACGGGCTCCAGCCCACCTTGCGCCCTCAGCCAGTTGGCCGCTGCAACCATATCGGGTGCGCTGTGCACCAGCGTACCGTCGAGGTCGAATAGCACCGCCGCAATCTTGCTGCTATCCATCGGCGCCACTCCTGGAATACGCGCTCATGTCGCTGCTAGCGGCTTGCGGTAGGCGGCCAGATAATTCACCGACGGGTTCTCGGTGAGGCGCGCAGCGCGCCGCAGCGGGTTGTACTCAATACCGCGGAGATCAACGAGACCCAGCCCTTGCTGCCGCGCACAGCGCGTGAGTTCTGAGGGCTTGATAAACCGCCGGTACTGATGGGTGCCGCGAGGCAGCAGCCCAAGCACATACTCCGCAGCGACTATCCCCAGGAGAAACGATTGCGGGGTGCGGTTCAACGTTGAGGCGAAAAGCCAACCGCCCGGCGCGAGCAGCTCGGTACAGGCGCGGATCACTGACACCGGGTCAGGAACGTGTTCGAGCATCTCCATGCAGGTAATCACGTCAAACTCGCCGGCTCGGGATTCGGCCAGCGCCTCAACCGAGCTGTGCTGATAGTCGACCGTCGTGCCAGATTCGTGCTGGTGCAGCCGAGCCACCTTGAGGGCGCCCTCCGACAAATCGATGCCGGTCACGGCGGCCCCCTGCTCGTTTAGGGCCTCGCTCAGCAGCCCGCCGCCGCAGCCCACGTCGAGCACCGCGAGGCCGTCCACCGCCACGTGGTCGGTCACAAAAGCGCACCGAACCGGATTGAGCTCATGCAGCGGGCGAAAGTCGCCTTCCGGATCCCACCAGCCCGCCGCCACGGCGTCGAAGCGCGCCAGCTCTTCCAGATCATGATTGGCGACGAGCTCCGCGCCCCCGGTCGATGTGGTGCTGGTCATTTCGTTTGCTCCTGATCCAGGATGTTTTGAATGGTGAGCGAAGTCTCTTCCACCCGGCTCCGCAGCGCCGGCAGGTCCACACGGGTCAGCGAGCCGTCCGCCAAGAGCGGCGCGCCGTCCACCCACACGTGCCGAACCTGCCGACGATTACCCGCGTAAACGAGCTGGGATACAACGTCGAACAACGGCATCAGTTCAGGCCCTTCCATCGCAAAGCTGATGAGGTCAGCCCGCTTGCCAACCTCCAGCGAACCGATCTGTTCCTCCAGGCCCAGCGCTTTGGCTCCGTTGATCGTCGCCATCTCCAGCGCATACCAGGCCGGTACCGCCTCGGCGCTGGCTGCCGCCGCCTTCCCGATCAGCGCAGCGGTTCGGAGCTCGCCGAACATGTCCAAATCATTGTTGCTGGCGGCGCCGTCGGTGCCCAGCGCAACGTTCACTCCAGCCTGGCGCAGCGCCTCCACCGGGCAGAGGCCGCTGGCGAGCTTCAGGTTGGACTCTGGGCAGTGCAAAACCGACACCCCGGCCTCCGCGCAGGCCGCTATTTCGTTAGGCTCAAGCTGGGTCATGTGCACCGCCAGCAGATTTTCGTTGACGAGCCCCAGCTTACGAATCCGATCGAAAGGCCGCAGGCCGAGGTCGCGCCGCGAGTTTTCGACCTCCACCGCCGTTTCGTGAAGATGGATGTGCACCTTCAGATCCATCTGATTCGACAGCGTACAGATCCTCGACAGATTCTCGTCACCAACCGTGTAGGGAGCGTGAGCCGCCAGCATGGTGGTGATCAGCGACTCCTGCCGAAACTCGTCGTGGACCGCCAGCCCCCGCTGAAAATACTCGTCGGAGGTGGTGGCCCAGCGCGTTGGAAAGTCGACCACAATCATCCCTACCGCCATCCGGAACCCGTTGGCCAATGCACGGCGGGCCGCGACGTCAGGAAAGAAGTACATGTCGTTGGCGCAGGTGGTGCCGCCGCGAATCATCTCTGCCAGCGCCAGATCGGTGCCCAGCCCGACAAAGTCAGCGTCCGCCAGCGCCCCCTCGACCGGCCACATGCGTTCGTTTAACCACTCCTCAAGCGGCAGGTCATCACCGACTCCCCGCAGCAGCGACATGGCGCTGTGGGTGTGCGCATTGACCAGCCCCGGCATGAGCACCTGATTCGGGAGCGCGAGCGTCTCAGCGGCATCCAGCGTCCCTTCCAGCTGCGCCACCGGCCCTAAGGCAACAATTTCGCCGCCCCGGACCGCCAACGCGTGGTCTTCCAGCACCGCAGCTCGCGGAACAATCGGTAGCAACCACTGCGGCTTGATGAGCAGGTCAACGGGTGTGGTCACAGCTCAGGCTCCGCCAGGCTCAGTACCTGGTGCAGGTGTTCGTAGCCGCCGATCAGCATAAGAAGCCGGTCGACGCCAACCGATACGCCGCTACAGGCGGGCAGCCCGCTGCGCTGCGCTGCCAGAAGCCGCTGATCGATCGGAAGCGGCCGCAGCCCAGCGGCCTTCCGGCGCCGGTTGTCGTCAGCAAACCGGCCGGCTAACTCCTGAGCAGAGCGCAGCTCATCGTAGCCGTTTGCCAGCTCCATGCCCCCGGCGAAAGCCTCGAAACGCAGCGCCACCGTTGGGTCGGTGGGATCGATGCGAGCGAGTGCAGCCTGTTTTACCGGAAAGTGGGTCACGAACGTTAGCTGATCGACCGGCAGCGCCTCACCGGCAACGGTAAAAAGCAGGTCCAAACACTCGTCTTCACTCAGCGCTGCCGCGCGCACATCATCGATCGAGGTCAAGGTGACGCAGGCCTGCCGCAGGCCCGCCAGGTCGACCGGCACGGCGGCGCCCAGGTGCTGCTCGAGCAGCTCAGCGTATCGCACCTGGACTAACGGCAGGTCCTCGGCGCCGGCAAGCCGCAGCGACAAGTTGATCAGATCAGCCACTTCGCTGATCAGCTCGGCCAGCCCGAAGCCCGGTCGATACCACTCCAGCATCGTGAACTCCGGGTGGTGATAGCGCCCGGCTTCGCCAGCGCGAAACACGCGCCCGAGTTCATAGATCGGGCCGCTGCCCGCGCAAAGCAGCCGCTTCTGGGCAAACTCCGGGGACGTTCGCAGATAGCCTTCGCCACCGGCGATCGCGAGCGGTTCAATGGCCGGATCGGGATTGGCGCTGCGCTGCAGAAGCGGCGTTTCCACTTCGAGCACGCCCCGGTCGGCAAAGAAACCTCGGATGGCCGCGTTGAGCGCCGCGCGCAGCTTGAGGGCGCGCGGTTCTGCGCTCGGCTCCCAGCGGAGCGCTTCCGCCGCCCCGGAGACGGTCAATCTTTGACCCTGGACACGTACTCTCCTGAACGGGTGTCCACTTTGACGATTTCGCCTTCGTTGACGAATAGCGGGACCTTCACGACGGCGCCGGTTTCAAGGGTTGCCGGCTTGGTGCCGCCGCCCGACGTATCTCCTCTCACGCCCGGATCGGTTTCGGTGATCTTCAGTTCGCTGAAGTTTGGCGGTTCCACCGTCAGCGGCGCACCGTTCCAAAGCATAATCAGGCAATCGTCTTCCTCTTTGAGCCACTTGGCTGCCTCGCCCACGGCCGCAGCGTCAGCCGCGTGTTGCTCAAAGGTTTCGGGATGCATGAAGTGCCAAAACTCGCCGTCGGTGTACAGGTACTGCATCGTCTGCTCAAAAATATCGGCCGCCTCAACCGAATCACCGGACTTGAAGGTCTTCTCCACGGTACGCCCGGTCTTGAGGTTCCGGACCCGAACGCGGCTGAAGGCCTGGCCTTTGCCTGGCTTGACGAACTCATTCTCGACGATAGTGTAGGGATCTCCGTCAAGAATGATCTTCAGTCCTGACTTGAATTCCTGGGTGCTGTAAGTGGCCATGCCGTCTCCCGATTGTCGCAAGTGCTGTCGCCCCGTCGAGCGCTCGGCATTTGAAACGGCCGCTGAGCGGGACAGGCAAAACGCGGTATTTTAACGATTACCAGACCTGATCCACAAACCGCTGTAGCGCCGATTCCGGATTCTCCGCCGACGTCACCGCCGCCGGAAAAAAGGACGCTCAGCCGCCTGGATCACCTGCCGGCGCACCTCCGTGGCGGCGGCGTGTTGCAGGTGGCGGCCGTCGAACAGTTTGCGCTGAAGATCCCCGCCGAATTCGCGAGCCGAATCAACTGGGCTGCTGCCACGGATCCACTGCTGCGGCAGGTGCTCCCTGACGCTCGGGAAAGTGCCTCCGCAGGCGCTACCGACCCGGTTGGCGAGCTGTCCGCACGCGTGGCGGGCGGGCTGGTCCACAAGTACGGCCATCGGGCGCTGCTGATCACCAGCAGCGCTTGCGACATTCACTGTCGCTACTGCTTCCGCCGCCACTTTCCCTACGAACAAACCCCGCCGAATGCCGACCGCTGGGCGGAGGTTGCCAGCTACTTGACCGAGCATCCGGAGGTGAGCGAGCTGATCCTGAGCGGCGGCGACCCGCTGACGCTGTCCACCCGCCGCCTCGCGTCATTAACCGGCGCGCTAACCGCGGTGCCGCAGCTGCGTCGGCTCCGAATCCACAGCCGCACGCCGCTGGTGCGCCCGCAGCGCATCGACGCGCCGCTGCTGCGCTGGCTGGAGTCCCTGCCCTGGCGCACCGTCCTGGTCTTGCACTGCAATCATGCGCGAGAGCTGGGCCAGGCCGGCAAAGAGGCCATCACTCAGCTCCGTGAAGCCGGCCTCACGCTGCTCAATCAGTCGGTGCTGCTCGCGGGCGTAAACGATTGTGATGAGACGCTGGCAGAACTCAGTGAAACCCTGTTCGACCAAGGTGTGCTGCCCTATTATCTGCATCAGATGGACCCGGTGCAGGGCGCCGACCACTTTGTGGTGGAAGACGAGCGAGCCAAAGCGCTCGTCAGCGCCCTGCGTAAACGCCTGCCGGGGTACCTGGTGCCCCGTCTGGTCAGCGATCCACCGGCATCAGATGCTAAGAAGATTCTCGCGTAAGCAGGTGGCATGTAAGGGAAAAATCCGGTAAAACAGTCGCCTCGCAGAGCTAGACGCGGGTCGCCTGACCGGCTCACTCGATCGATCGCAAGGAAACGGTTTGAAAGCTGACGATTTACTGCGTTTGCTGGTGATCGAATCATCACTGGAAGACGCCGAATATCTTTTGTCCACGCTGCGCAACGCCGGCATCGCGCCCCGGCCGTCCAGCGTCGAGGACGCTGACGAGCTGCGCGGGCTGCTGGACGGCAAGCCCCTGGACATGATCGTGCTCAACCCCGAGGTTGAAGGGCTCGACCTCGAGACCGTTTCCAACGAAGTCACCCGCAGCGGCAAAGACGTCCCGATTGTCGTGCTGCTTGAAAATTTCGATGCGGAGACCGAGCAGACGGCGATGCACGCCGGCGCTACTTCCGGCGCCAGCAGCGATAACAGCGATCACATGGTGTCCGTCATCAAGCGTGAGTTCACCAACCTGTCTGCGCGGCGGCGCCTGCGGTTCGTTGAAGGCTCGCTGCACGAGGCGGAGAAGCGGGCCTACGCGCTGCTCGACAGCTCTCGCGACGCTATTGCCTACGTCCATGAAGGCATGCACGTGTACGCCAATCCGGCCTACCTGCAGCTGTTCGACTACGACGACTTCGAAGACCTCGAAGGGTTACCCGTGCTCGACATGGTGACCGCGGACTGCGCGCCGAAGCTCAAAGACGTTCTCAGGGCGCTCAGCAAAAACGCGGCGGCGCCAGATGATCTGGAAATTCAGCTTCAGATGCCAGACGGCAATCCCAAAAAGGCCGTGATGGGTTTTGCGCCGGCGAGCATCGACGGGGAACCCTGTACCCAGGTGGTGCTCCGCGACCGCAGCGCTGATCCGGAGCTGGAGAAGGAGCTGCGTGATCTCAAGACGCAGGATCTGGTCACGGGCCTGTTTAACCGCCAGCACATCGTGCGCGCCGTGGAAGAGGCCAAAGGCAAGGTGGTGGCTTCCGGTGAGGCCAAGAGCATCATCTTCATGGATGTGGACAACTTTAAGTCGTCGCTGGATCAGGTGGGCCTGGCCGGCGTCGATCTGGTGTTGGCTGACCTCGCGCAGGTGGTTAAGCAGCACGTGCCGGACGGCGGCATCGCCGCGCGCTTTGGCGATCAGACTTTCACCCTGCTGGTAGACGGCGAGGCCGCTGCGGCCACCGACCATGCCGAGAAGCTCCGCGCCGGCGTGGAGGCGCACATCTCGGAAGTCAGCGGCACGTCGGTCACCCTCACCGCCAGCCTCGGCGTGTGCCAGATTCTGGAAAGCTCGGGCAACGCGCAGGACCTGATCTCACTAGCCAGCAATGAGGCGCTGGAAGCCAGCCAGGCCGGCGGCAACCAGGTGAAGGTCCACGACCCGCTGAGCCACAAGCCCGGCGAAGAGGGCGGCAGCCACCGCTGGCTGGCCCTGGTGGAAGATGCGCTCGAAAACAGCCGTATCTCGCTGGTCTTCCAGCCGGTTGTCAGCCTCCATGGCGATGAGCAGCAGATCTACGAAGTGCTGTTTCGACTGCGCACCAAAGACGGTGAGGAAGTATTGCCCGGCGAGTTCATGCCGGCGATTGTCGATCATGCGCTGGGCGCGAAGATCGACCGCCGCGTCATCATGCTGGCGCTGGAGAAGCTCAAGGACCACCAGACCAGCACCGGCCAGCCCGTGCAGTTCTTTATCAAGCTGCTGCCGCAAACGCTGGCTGATCTCACCATCCTGCCCTGGCTAGCCAAGCAGATGCAGGCGAACCGCCTGAGCGGCGACAGCGTGGTGTTTGAGCTGCCCGAAAGTAAGCTGATGACCAACCTGAAGCCGGCCAAGCAGTTCCTGAAAGGCCTCAAGCAGCTGCACTGTAAGTTTGCGATTGAGCAATTTGGCAGCGGCCTCAACTCCTTCCAGATCCTGAAGCACATCCCGGCTGATTACCTGAAGATCGACCGCACCTTCATGGGCGATTTGCCCAAGAACGAAGAGCACCAGGCCAAGGTCAAGGAGCTGGCGACCCAGGCTCAGGCCATGGGCAAAGTCACGGTGGCCGAGTTCGTCGAGGACGCCGCCAGCATGTCGATCCTCTGGCAGTGTGGGGTGAACTTCGTGCAGGGCAATTTCCTGCAGGAACCCACCAAAGTTATGTCCTACGAATTCAGCTGACCGCTTATCGCCGCGGTCGATCCACAGATTGCTCATTCAGCGGCCATTCAGGCCGCTCGCGTGACCCTTTGCCGGTATTCGTGTATACCGTCCCGTCAGAAAACCAACCGAAGTGATTGCTGATGAATTCAGAAGCCGTTACCACCGCTGACGCAGCGGGCACGCTCGCCGCCGACCGCGAAGAGGAGCTTTTTGGCCATCCCAAAGGCCTCTACGTCTGTTTTGCCACCGAGCTGTGGGAACGGTTTTCTTTCTACGGCATGAAGTACCTGCTGCTGCTGTACCTCACCAAATACCACCTTTTTTCCGACGACATGGGTTACGACGTGCTCGGGGCCTATGCCGGCCTGGTCTACGCCCTGCCCCTGATCGGCGGCCTGCTCGCGGACCGATACCTCGGCATGCGCAAAGCGGTGGTATTCGGTGGGCTGCTGCTGACGCTCGGCCACCTGTTGATGGCGGTGGAAGGCGATCAGGCGGTCGCCTATGCGGCGGGCACCGTGCTCAACGCTGAACTCATCTTGAAAGACGGTACGGTCTTCGCGGCAGGAACCACGCTGGCCGAAGATGTGGTCAACCGAGACGTGGGCGCGCTGAAGGTGTTTTACCTGGCGCTGGCGCTGATCGTGGCCGGTGTCGGATACCTGAAGCCCAATATCTCCACGATTGTCGGCAAGCTCTACGCCAAGGGCGACTCGCGGCGCGATTCCGGCTTCACCATTTTCTATATGGGTATCAACATCGGCTCGTTCACCGCCACCCTGCTCTGCGGCTGGCTCGGTGAAACGTACGGCTGGGGCTACGGCTTTGGCGCCGCGGGCATTGGCATGCTGCTGGGCCTCGTCACCTTTCTGTGGGGTCAGAAGTACCTGCACGGCCACGCTGAGCCTTCCGATCCGGCGTTACTCAAGGAGTCGGCCCTCGGACCCATCAACAAAGAATGGTCGATCTATCTGCTCAGCATCCCCGCCATCGCCTTGATCTGGCTGCTCGTGCAGTCTGAGCCAATTGTCCACCTGACGCAGAACGTGCTGCTGGTGATCTCCATCGTCGGCATCATCCTGTTCTCGATGTTCTACGAGCAGCCGCACGACAAGTCACGGACCGGCGCCTACACCCTGGCGCTGCTCGCCATCGTGCTCGGTACGGTGTCCGCGATGATCTCCAACCATGTACTGGAAGGCTCACCCGAACTCGCGGAGAACCTCGGCTACGGAGCGCTGGTCGCCATCGGCGCTTTTGTCGCCTACGGGTTCAAGTTCCACTACTCCGAGGAATTTTCCAAGACGGTCGTGCTGATGATTCTGATCGCCTCAACCATCGTCTTCTGGGCGCTGTTTGAGCAGTCGGCCGGTTCGATGACGCTCTATGCCGACCGGGTTGTCGATCGCCAGGTGGGCAGCGTGGAGGTCACCGCCTCCCAGTTCGGCTCGCTCAACGCCGGCTTCATCATGCTGCTGGCGATCCCGTTTGCCATGCTGTGGACCTGGCTCAGCAAGCGTAACCTCGAGCCCAACACCCCGATGAAGTTTGGCCTCGGCATCCTGCAGGCCGGCCTCGGTTTTGGTGCGCTGGTTTACGGCGCCAATCATCTGAATGAAGCGGGTCAGGTAGCCGCGATCTGGCTGGTCCTGGCGTACCTGCTGCACACCACCGGCGAGCTTTGTCTGTCGCCGGTTGGCCTCTCAGCCGTCACCAAACTCTCGATTTCCCGAGTGGTTGGCGTGAGCATGGGAACCTGGTTCCTGGCGACCGCCCTTTCGGAAACCGTGGCGACACGTATGGGCAAGCTGGCCTCCGTCGACACCACCAACGGTGAGGCGGGAGACGTTGCAGCCGCGCTCGCCTCGTACAACGATCTGTTCGCCTTCCTGATGTGGATGGGTGTGGGCGTAGGCGTCTTCATGCTGGTCATCTCCCCGCTGCTGCGCAAAGGCATGCACGACGTCAGGTAAACTGCCGGCATGCCATTTTACGAATACATCGCGCTGGATCCCGCTGACCAGTGCGACTACTGCAAAGACGGGTTTGAGGAGCTGCAAAAAGTCTCGGACGAGCCCGTGCAGTGGTGCCCGCGCTGCGGCGCTGAGGTGCGGCGAAAAATTTCCGCACCCGCAGTCCAGGCGGGGGACAGCCACCGGCTGGACCCCAAACACTTCTCAAAGCACGGCTTTACCCAGTACAAGCGTGCCGGCAGCGGCGTTTACGAAAAGACGGGCGGCAAAGGCCCCCGCTACATCTCGGACGACTAACCCACCGGCTGCCGCTCAGCTGCCCGGTTTGGTCAGCTCCCGGCGCATCTGCGCAAGCATCTTTTGTCGCTCTGCCGTTTGTACCGGATAAGAGAGGTTTAACGACTTCAGGGTATCGCGCACAGTTTCGGCCACCGCAACCCGCATGTAGGATTTGCTGTCGGCAGGTATCACGTACCAGGGCGCCCAGGGCCTGGAGGTTGCGTTGATCGCGGCCTGAAACGCGGACATGTACTTCGACCAAAAACCGCGTTCCTTCACGTCGCTCACCGCAAACTTCCAATTCTTTTCAGGCTCGTTGAGGCGCGAAAGAAAACGCTGTCGCTGCTCTTCCCGCGAGTGTTTGAGCCAGAACTTCACCACCACCGTGCCGGATTGAACCAGATGCAGCTCATGCTGACGGATCGCCTCGTAACGCATTTCCCACAGCGATTTTTCGCTTCGGTAAGGCGGCAGATTTTGAAACTTGAGGTACTCAGGATGGACGCGAACCGCCAGCACCTCTTCATAGTAGCTGCGGTTAAAGATGCCGATGTTGCCCCGTCGCGGGAGTTCTTTGGCGCATCGCCAGAGGAAATCGTGCTCCAGCTCCAGTGTCGTTGGGCGCTTAAATGAAGTGACGCGAATGCCCGCTGGATCGACCTGGTTGAACACCGCGCGAATGGTGCCGTCTTTACCGGCCGCATCGAGCGCCTGAAAAACCAGCAGAACCGAATACTGGTCCCCGGCGTACAGCATGCGCTGGAGCTCGTCGATCTCCTCGCCGAGATCCTTCAGTTTTCGACGAAGCTCCTTCTTGTCCGGCACGTCGCGAGGCGGCTTGGTGGTACAGCGGCCGTGACGCAAGGAACCATCAAAGGGGGCGAGGTAAGGGTTGGTAACGGCGTTGAACCACGGGCGCATAAAATTCCTCAGCAAATGAGATAACGGGCACAACCTGCCGCGTATTGCCCATAGTTGCAACTATCGATGGATCGCAACCCGCCCTAGGCGTTGCTGTCGATCCTATGTCATGCTGATTTCTCTTTCGCCTCCGCCTGCACCTACCGATGTCCCAACACGTTCAGTTCTATTTCGACTTCATCTCACCCTACGCCTACCTCGGCTGGCACCGGGCCAGGCGGGAGCTCGGCGAAAACGGTATTACCCTTGAGCCAAGGCCCGCGCTCTTTGCCGCCATGCTGAACGCGAACGACACCAAAGGCCCCGCCGAGATCCCGGCTAAGCGTATCTATACCTGGAAACATGTGATTCGACTCGCGGCGGATCTTGGGCTTCCGATTCAGCCGCCTCCTGCACATCCCTTTAACCCGCTGGTTTCACTCCGGGTGGTTACGGCGCTTCCGAAACTTGAGGATCGCCATCAAGCCGTCGACGCCATCTATGCCGCCTGCTGGCAAGGCGGTGAAGCCATCCAAACGCGAGAGGAAGTCGCCAAGGCGCTGGACACTGCGGGCCTACCCGGCGAACGCTGGGTTCAAACAGCCGGGACTGACGAGGTGAAAACGCTGCTGAAGAATACGACCGCGGAAGCTATCAACAAAGGCGTCTTTGGCGTTCCGTCTTTTGTTGTGGGCGAAGAGGTATTCTGGGGCCAGGATACGGTGCCGCACGTGGCGGCTT